>NZ_PPCY01000009.1:0-227507 GCF_002959795.1 Veillonella sp. S13054-11 | reverse complement strand
ATCCGCCTGCGCGCGCTTTACGCCCAATAATTCCGGACAACGCTTGCCACCTACGTATTACCGCGGCTGCTGGCACGTAGTTAGCCGTGGCTTTCTATTCCGGTACCGTCAATCCTTCTCACTATTCGCAAGAAGGCCTTTCGTCCCGATTAACAGAGCTTTACAACCCGAAGGCCGTCATCACTCACGCGGCGTTGCTCCGTCAGACTTTCGTCCATTGCGGAAGATTCCCCACTGCTGCCTCCCGTAGGAGTCTGGGCCGTGTCTCAGTCCCAATGTGGCCGTTCATCCTCTCAGACCGGCTACTGATCATCGCCTTGGTGGGCCGTTACCCCTCCAACTAGCTAATCAGACGCAATCCCCTCCTTCAGTGATAGCTTATACATAGAGGCCACCTTTCATCTTTCCTCGATGCCGAGGTTAGATCGTATGCGGTATTAGCAGTCGTTTCCAACTGTTGTCCCCCTCTGAAGGGCAGGTTGATTACGCGTTACTCACCCGTTCGCCACTAAGATTGATAGAAGCAAGCTTCCATCGCTCTTCGTTCGACTTGCATGTGTTAAGCACGCCGCCAGCGTTCGTCCTGAGCCAGGATCAAACTCTCCAAGATATCTTGAAGCTATTTGAATAGCTCATTATTTGTTGTCGTTACTTTTAAGTAACTTTGAATTATGGTTGGTTTTGACTATGTCAAAACCCGCACTCTGGCATATGTTCAATCATTTCGATTGATTACCTATCATTGTTCAGTTTTCAAAGATCTGTGCCCCTTCATATGGGGTACTTGAATATAATAACATTTCCATATACTGATGTCAACAAAATTTGGGCAAATTTTACTATAAATTTCAGAAAATTTTTGCCATTATTTTTACACACTTTCACAGCCTAATTTTACAAATTTAAAACTTGAGTTATATCACGTTTCCACACATATCATATAAGGAGAATTTAAAATAAAAAGAAGCCGCAACAAGAATACATATTGCATTCTGTTGCGGCTTCTTGCCTATATAACAGTGTATTTATAGAATCCCTTATTTGCGTCTCAACACTGCATATTAAAAACTTTTATATATAAGGTATTGCATCTGCATACTCTATACAACAAAAGTTATACATATAAAGATTTAATTATATATGTATTAGATAATTAGTTATCTGTTTGAATCGCTTCACGAAGGTTGATTTCGTGCATATCGCCAACAGAAGGTTCTTCTGCAGACATATTTTTTACAGTTTGTTTTGTAGCAAACCAAACTGCTTCGTTCATGTAATAACGCAATTCTTCATTAGATACATGTTCTTGATCTTGAGCCATGATATCAAGCATAGCATCTTCCAATGCTTGTGCTTCTTCATCAGTCAAAGGACCGCCAACGGCCTTTTGTTTTTGAAGCAATTCATTCATGCGATCAACCATGCTGCGCAATACATTGTAACCATAGCTATTTGTGTAACCTTGGTCCTTATCATATTTAGGGAATGTGTAATAGCTATACTCGTTTTTATTACGGTTTTCACCATTCCAGTTCAATGCAGTTTCTTGGCCATGTACATAACCTAAAGAATGTTTACGGAAATAATCAGCATAGTTATGCTTATCTTTAGAATGTAACCATTTAGCTTCTTCTTTAGTTAACGCTTGATGATTATTCTTTTTGCTTTCAGCTAAAGCAATGTGTTTTTCCGCATTTTCCCATGCTTTCACAAATTCATGGATACTTTGCACTGCCTGAGGGCTAGCCACAGGAACCAATACAACAGAACCTGTTGTAGGCGCTTTAGCCGGATTTGGTAAAAGCAATGGATCATCAAATGTAGCAGATGCCGCATTAACATGGAATACGCCACTGCCGAATAATACTGCCGCTGTGAAAGCAAGCAAAGTGGATTTTTTCATTATATATTCCTCTTTTCTATCAACGAATTAAATCGGGTGAGAGGACCCCCAAAAGGGAATCCTCAACCCGTAATGTTCAGCATGAACGTATTATAAACCTAGTCTTGCCATCATTGCAGCAATATTAGCTTTCATTTGTTCATTTTCAGCTTTCAAATCAGCTACTTCACCTTTTAATCCTTGATTTTCAGCTTTCATTGCAGCAAGTTCACGTTGCATTGCATATGTAGAACTGATAGGTCCTTTACGATAACGATCTGCAGTTTCTGCTTCACCGTCTCTGTTGCCTACTTTCCAAGTTACACCAGCATTTGCCATCATATGGCTATTGCTACCCGCCCAAGCTACGCCAGCATGTAACATCATGGATTCATTTTTGTAATGAGCCACGCCTAATGCCAATGCGGAGTCACCACGGTAGTTACCATAACCTGCCATGATTTGAGTAGGTTCGTAAGGATCATAAGCCATAGGTTTCAATGCAGACAACGCGGAGGATAAAGCACCAACTTGACGAACTTCTTTTACAACATTATTCATGCTGTTTGCAACACGATTAAGTTGGGAACCATTAACAGCATCAGTAGAAGTGGAGCTAATTTCACCTGGTGCTACGTTAGTAATCTTATTACCACCGTTATTCAAACCAGAGCTTGTTAAGGATACGCTGCCACCACCATTATTTTTGATTGTGATACCATTACCGTTTGTTACAGTTGTATGACCGGAGTTATCCATAGTTGTAATGGAGTTGATACCAGTAATATCTTTTGCCAAACGAACATTCAAGCTGCCGTTGTTATCGGAAATAACACCGATATTGTTTGCAGAGGAAAGTTTGCTTTCATCAGTAACGCCACCTTTAACGGTTACTTTTTCACCTAAGTTACGATGGAATTCACCTTTGTCACCTGCAAAGTCTAAGCCAGCTTTCTTAAGGCCATCGATACCTTTTTTCAAGTCGCCGATGTTAGCACCATTTGTTAAGCTGCTGCTATTATCAGCAATATTGTTGATATCTTCGCCTTCGCCATAACCACTTGCCATGTTAACAACTTTATTGCCACCATTGTTCAAGCCGTCCTTAGTCAATGTTACTGCACCAGTACCATCTTTAGGGGACCCTTGACCTGCTGGAGGAGTAGTAATTGCAACACCGTTGCTGCTAACAGTAGTAGTTACTTTAGTACTACCCATGCCAGATGTAACAACCACACCATCTGCAGTTGTGCTTGTTCTCTTAGTCTTTTTGTCAGTAGTTACAACACCGTCAACAGTCAACTCAGTGGCCTTAGTTGGATTATCTACAAGTACACCTTTAGCTGTTGTTTGAGTTGTATTATTTTGACTATCAGATACTTTCACATTATCTGCAGTAAGAGTAGTCTTATTACCAAATGTATCAGTGCTTGTAACACCTCTACCGTTTGTTAAAGTGGAGTGTTGTTGATCGTCTGTAGTTGTAGTTACACTACGTAAGTTCAAGTCTTTTTTGATATCTACAGTGTATGTTTTGGACTTATCCGCATTTGTTGTAGATGTTACAGTTGTATTGCCGCTATCGCCAGCTTTCACTGTTGTAGTTGCTGCCGCCATGCTGCTCTTCAACTGTTGAACGTTAACTGCATCTGTATCATTTACACCAGCTGCCACGTTAGTAATCTTTTGATTATTTGCGTTTAAGCCTTCGTTAGAAATGTATGTTTTACCGCCTACGGACACGCCTTTATTATCAAGAACAACTTGTTTGCTTGGATCGGAACCAACAGTTACGGAATCAAGACCTTTAAGATTCTTAGCGAGTTTAACGTTCAAGTTGCCGTTTTCATTAACTACGCCAATGTTACCATTTGAAAGTTTAGAAGCATCAGCTTCGCCACCTTTAAGTTCCAATGTTTGACCAAGGTCTTTATGGATAGCTTCACCGGAGTCGCCTTTGAAGTTCAAGCCTTTCTTAGTCAAGTCTTCAGTATTTTTATCAATTTTGTTGTCTACAACTTTCAATTGATCTTCTGTTGCAGCTTGACCATTAGTGATCTTATTAGGATCCCAAGTTCTGTTAGTCAAATCGTTAACAGTACCAGAACCACCATTGATAGTTACCTTACCGGAGTTGATTGTACCGTTTGTACCATTGATATTTACAGCATTAGAACCTTCGCCAGCTCTAATGATACCTGTTGTACCATCGAAATGAACTGATGTATTGCCAGAGCCCAATGTCACTGTGTCTTTCAAGTTTACAGTGTATGTTTTAGCTTTTGTAAGATCGTTGATTTCTTCTTCAACATGAATGTTCTTGCTACCTTTTACCTTAGTATCGGACGCAGCTTTTACTTCATTCAATTGTTTAAGGTTAACAGCATCGCTATCTTCTGTACCAGCTTTAACGTTTTTGATTTGTGTATTGTTTGCATTGAAGCCGTTGTTTGTAACAAATGTATTACCGCCAATTGTCAAACCATTATTGTTAATAGTTGTTTGACCAGTTGTTACGCTATTCAAGCCTGTTAAATCTTTTGCAAGTTTAACATTCAACTTACCGTTTTCGGATACAACACCGATATTGTTGTCAGACAATTTAGCTTTATCAGTAATGCCACCTACAACATCCAATGTTTGACCAAGATCTTTATGGATTACTTCGCCAGAATCAGCTTGGAAGTTCAAGCCCTTCTTAGTCAAGTCTTCAGTGTTCTTATCGATTTTGCTATCTACAACTTTCAATTGATCTTCTGTTGCAGCTTGACCACTTGTGATGTGTGCAGGATCCCAAGAAATGTTAGTCAAGTTGTTTACAGTACCGTTTGCACCGTTAACAAGAACTTTACCAGCATTGATGTTACCTGTTACGCCATCGATTGCTACTTTACCAGCGTTGATTGTGCTGTTTACACCATTGATAGTTACTGCGTTCGCACCGTTACCAGCTTTCACGATACCAGTTGTACCGTCGATGTTAACAGCTGTGTTACCGGAACCCAATGTTACAGTGTCTTTCAATGCAACTGTGTAAGTTTTAGCTTTTGTAGTTGGATCTACAGCTTCATCAACGTCGATGTTTTTGCTACCTTTTACTTTTGTATTAGATGCAGCTTTTACATCGTTCAATTGTTTAACATTTACAGCATCGTTATCTTCTACGCCAGCTGTTACGTTTTTGATTTGCGTATTGTTAGCGTTGAAGCCATTAGCTGTAACGAATTGTTTGTTGTTGATTGTCAAACCATCGTTGTTGATAGTTGTTTGACCAGTTGTTACGCTGTTCAAGCCTGTTAAATCTTTTGCAAGTTTAACATTCAACTTACCGTTTTCGGATACAACACCGATATTGCCGTCAGACAATTTAGCTTTATCAGAAATACCACCTACAACATCCAATGTTTGACCAAGGTCTTTATGAATTAATTCACCAGAGTCAGCTTGGAAGTTCAAGCCTTTCTTACTGTTGTCTGTAACTTTTTGATCTACAGATTGCAATTGATCTTCTGTTGCAGCTTGACCGTTAGTGATGTTATTAGGATCCCAAGTTCTGTTAGTCAAGTTGTTTACAGTACCATTTGCACCGTTAACTAGAACTTTGCCAGCATTGATGTTACCTGTTACACCATCGATCGCTACTTTACCAGCATTGATTGTGCTGTTTACGCCATTGATAGTCACTGCGTTAGCGCCTTCACCAGCTTTTACGATACCTTTTGTACCGTCGATGTTGACTGCATTATTACCGGAACCTAATGTTACAGTATCTTTCAATGCAACTGTGTAAGTTTTAGCTTTTGTTACATTATCTACAGTTTCATCAACATTGATGTTTTTGCTACCTTCTACTTTTGTATTAGATGCAGCTTTTACATCGTTCAATTGTTTAACATTTACAGCATCGTTATCTTCCACGCCAGCAGTTACGTTTTTGATTTGTGTATTGTTAGCATTGAAGCCATTATCTGTAACGAATTGTTTGTTATTGATTGTCAAGCCATCGTTGTTGATAGTTGTTTGACCTGTTGTTACACTGTTCAAGCCTGTTAAGTCTTTTGCAAGTTTAACATTCAACTTACCGTTTTCGGATACCACACCGATGTTGTTGTCAGACAATTTAGATTTTTCAGTAATGCCACCTACAACATCCAATGTTTGACCAAGATCTTTATGAATTAATTCGCCAGAATCAGCTTGGAAGTTCAAGCCTTTCTTAGTCAAGTCAGTGCTGTTGTCAGTGATTTTCTTATCAACAGATTTCAATTGATCTTCTGTTGCAGCTTGACCGCTTGTGAAGTTTTTGCCATCCCAAGTAATGTTTGTCAAGTTGTTTACAGTACCAGCAGTACCGTTAACAGTCACTTTACCAGAGTTGATAGTGCCATTTGTACCATTGATAGTCACAGCATTAGCACCGTCACCAGCTTTCACGATACCTGTAGTACCATTGATGTTGATTGCATTATTGCCAGAACCTAAAGTTACATTGTCTTTCAATGCTACTTTATAAGTTTTAGCGTGTGTATTAGGGTCTACTGTGGAATCAACATTGATGTTTTCGCTACCTTCTACTGTAGTGTTAGACGCATTTTTAACTTCGTTCAATTGATTCAAGTTAACTGCATCATTACCTTCAGTACCAGCTTTTACGTTTTTGATTTGTGTATTGTTAGCATCAAAGCCGTTAGCTGTAACGAATTTCTTACCACCAATTGTTAAACCTTCGTTATTAATTGTTGTAGCACCAGTTGTTACACTTGTTAAACCAGTCAACTCTTTAGCAAGTTTAACATTCAACTTACCGTTTTCAGATACCACGCCGATGTTATTGTCAGACAATTTAGCTTTATCGGAAGTACCACCTACAACATCTAATGTTTCGCCAAGATCTTTATGAATGCTTGTAGCGTCATCGCCTTTGAAGTTCAAGCCCTTCTTAGTCAAGTTACTACCATTGTCAGTAATTTTCTTATCAACAACTTTCAATTGATCTTCTGTTGCAGCTTGACCGCTTGTGATATGGTCAACATCCCAAGTGATATTTGTTAAGTTGTTTACAGTACCTTTAGCACCATTAACAAGAACTTTACCGGAATTGATATTGCCTGTTGCACCGTTAATCGCTACGTTACCAGCATTAATTGTGCTGTTTGTACCGTTGATAGTCACAGCATTGTTGCCTTCGCCAGCTTTCACAATACCTTTTGTGCCGTCGATATTAACAGCAGTATTGCCAGAACCCAATGTTACTGTGTCTTGTAAACCAACTGTGTAAGTTTTAGCTTTAGTAAGTGGATCTTCAGAATCAGTTACATTGATGTTTTTGCCAGCTTTTACAACAGTTTTAGCTGCAGCTGCGTTGTTAGATACTTCTTTCAACTGTTTAAGGTTAACTGCGTGGTTATCCTCTGTACCAGCTTTCACGTTTGTAATTTGAGTATCGTTAGCATTGAAGCCGTTTTCTGTAACGAATTGTTTGTTGTTGATTTTCAAACCATCGTTATTGATAACAGTATTACCAGTTGTTACGCTGTTCAAGCCTGTCAAATCTTTAGCAAGTTTAACATTCAATACCCCGTTGTTATTAACTACGCCGATGTTATTTTCTGAAAGTTTGGATGCGTCAGCTTGACCGCCAGAGATTTTCAATGTTTGACCAAGGTCTTTATGAATTGCAGTACCTGCATCGCCTTGGAAATTCAAGCCTTTTTCTACGATTTCAGTTTTTGTAGTATCAATTTTATTGTCTACTACTTTTAATTGATCTTCTGTCGCAGCTTGACCATTAGTAATAGCATTAGGATTCCAAGTTCTGTTAGTCAATTCATTAACAGTACCTGTAGTACCATTAATAGTCACTTTACCGGAGTTGATAGTACCATTTGTTCCATTGATAGTCACAGCATTATCGCCAGTGCCGGCTTTCACGATACCTGTTGTACCGTTGATATTGATAGCTGTATTACCTGCGCCTAATGTTACTTCATCTTTCAAGCCTACAGTATATGTTTTAGCTTTAGTTACATTGTCGATGCTTTCATCAACTTTAATGTTTTTACCTTCAGCTACCTTTGTATTTGCTGCAGATGCACTGTTGGATACTTCTTTCAATTGTGCCAAGTTTACTGCATCGCTGTCGATTGTACCACGAGCAACGTTAGTAATCTTGTTACCACCATTATCCAAGCCTGTTTTAGTAAGGGATACAGATGCATTGTTTGTAGCGCCGTTGCTGATAGTTACACCGTTGGAAGTAACTTTTGTATCACCTACAGTTACGCTGTTCAAACCTTTAAGGTCTTTAGCCAAACGAACTTTCAAGTCGTTAGAGCCATCGGATACAACACCGATATTGTCTTCAGCAGTCAATTTGGATGCTTCTGTGATGCCACCTTTAACGTTTACTTGTTCACCAAGTTTTTTATTGATTACGTTACCGGAGTCAGCACCGAATTTCATGCCTTTATTGATCAATTCTTCTTTAGTCTTGAACAATTGGCTACCATTAATAGCATCTGTAGATGTAGCTGTTACAGCACCGTCTTTTACATTTGTAATAGTAGTGCCATTAGCGCCTTCCAATGTTACCTTAGTTTTATCAACAACACCGTTATTGATGTCATATTTAACAGCACGATCTGTCAATTTATCTACAGAAGTCTTGGATGCAATGTTATTGATTGTAACTTGCTCTTTAACGCCTGCATGGTTTTTATCCTCTACAGTCAAGGATACTTCACCATTGTCGTTTACCTTGTAGGAACCATCAGCACTGGAGTTTCTTACAAGACGATAGTCAGTTGCACTGCTACCTTGTTGAGTAATTTGCTCGCTAACTTTTTTCAACTGATCTTCAGTCGCTGCACGACCGGATACGATAGATGTGGAATCCCAGTTCTTATTGTCCAAGTTAGTTACATAATTACCAGTTTCGCTTGCATGTTTCGTATTTTGAACAGTTTGAGCGCCCATTACAACGCCACTAGCAGTTACTCTACCTGCTGTACCATCAAGAACTACTTGATTGTTACCGCTACCCAATGTCACTTTGTTGTTCAAACGAAGATCATATTTAGCACCTTCAGTGCTTGTAGCAGGAGTAGTTGTCAATTTGAGGTTATCATCGGAAACAGTAACTTTAGAATGTTTACCTGCTTCGATTTTCACATCATGTAATTGGCTACCGTTTACAGCATCTGTAGAAGTAGAAGATACTTCACCAGCTTTCAAGTTAGTAATTGTTGTACCGCCTTGGCCTTCCAAAGTAACCTTGTTTTTATTAACAGTAGTACCGTTAAGATCATATTTAACAGCGCGTTCTGTCAATTTATCCAATTCAGTTTTGGATGCGATGTTGTTGATTGTTACTGTATTAGCAGGGCTGTTAGGATGAGCTTCATCTTTAACTTTTAAATCAACCTTGTTGTTTTCTACAGAGTAAGAACCGTCTGCAGAGTTTGCATTGTTGATCAAACGGTAATCTGTTTTAGCCGCATTAGTAGTCTTAATTTCATCAGACACTTTTTTCAACTGATCTTCAGTTGCTGCACGACCAGATGTAATGGTAGGGTTTTGAACATTCCATTCTTTATTGTCCAAACCAGTTACATAGTTTTTATTGTCGCTATGTTTACCTACGCGAACAGAACCTGCAGTTACGCTGTTCAAACCTGTTAGGTCTTTTGCCAACTTAACATTTAGATTGCCGTCTTTAGCTACAACACCGATGTTGTTGTCAGACAAAGCACCTGTAGCGCCACCTGTAATACCTAAAGTATCGCCAAGTTGTTTGTTGATTTTAACATTGTTATCGCCTTGGAAGCTTAAGCCTTTAGCAATCTTGTTAGTGTTATTTGTGATATTAGTAGTATTGATATCTTGTTGCTCTTTAGAAGCAAGGTTCGTCAACTTAACTTGTCTAGGGTTGGAACCATCAGCATCAGCAACAGTCAATGTCATGCTACCATCAGCAGCTACTTTATATTCGCCATTGCTACCTGCTGCAGGGTTTGCAATCAAACGGTAGTCAGTTTTGGAAAGACCATTAGAGATTTTAGAGATATCAACATCGAATGTTTGATTGTCATTACGTGTCAATGTCAATCTCTTACCGTCATTGGATACTGTACCAGATGTAACATACGTGTTTTTCAAACCTGTTACTTCAGCAGTCAAGCCATTTGTACCGGTCATGTTAATCTTGCCATTACCGTTTGCTTCATACGTTGCAGAACCACGTTGCAAGTATTTATCGTATTTTGCAGCAATACGAGAAATATCACCGATATTAGCCGCATTTGTTAATGTATCACCGCCAGATTGTACATTGGTAATTTGATAACCACCAGCATTGATACCGGTTTTGCTCATAGATACGCTACCAGTTGTAACGGAGTTGAAGTTTGCATTATCAACTGTTGCAACCGTAACATTGTCTCCAGAGCCTTCTAATTTAATATTTTTACCAGCGTTAAAGTTCACTGTACGGTTTGGAGCTTTTACATCTTTAACCTTTTGGCCATTAACTTGAAGTTCCCAACCAGAATTTGCGGATTTGATAGCTTCATGAATAGTGTTTTTACCTGTATCACCAATATTAGTCATGGTGATAGAGCCGTTTTGGTCAACCTGAGCATTGCCGCCTAAGATATTCTTAGTGCTGTTAGCTACATTACCTACTGCATTAGCAACGCCATATAATTGGCTACCATTAATAGCATCTGTAGATTGTGCACTTACACGACCAGCAGCAACGTTTGTAATTGTACGTTTTGTAGAAGTATTACCTACGCTAACTGTGGAATCAGCAGTACCACCTGCATAGTTGTATTTTAAACCATTAATAGTTTCACTAGCTGTGCTTACAGGGGCAGCTGTTGCAGAATTAGCACCTAATGCAACGCCACGAACATTATTTACTGTTGCTTTGCTACCGAGAGCTAAGCCTTCGTTTTCTTGTACACTTGCTTCGCTACCGATTGCTACTGCATCAGTTACTTCTTTTTGAGCTTTAAGTTTAGTGATTAATTCAGGATTATCTTTGTAAACGCTACGATCACGTACACGTTCTAATGTACCAGCTTGAGCGCTTACGCCCAATGCGATGGAACGGGAGCCAGTTGCTTGTGCATCATCACCGATAGCCACAACATTTTTCTTGTCTCCATCTTGAGTACTCAAAGCACTCGCTTCACGACCCATAGCAATAGAGCCGTAACCTTCAGAATGAGCATTGTTACCGATAGCTGTGGAACGTTCACCTAATGCCCATGCCGCATTACCTGCAGCCACAGAAGATCCGCCCAATGCATATGTATCATTACCAAGAGCAACGCCGGAACCACCATGAGCACGTGCAGAGTTACCTACAGCAACGGAATTATTTACTTTGTATTGAGGATCATTTTGAATGCCGGATTCAGCATTATTACCGATAGCGATGCCGTCTTTGGCACGAGTTTGCGCATTGTTACCAAGAGCAACCGCATTATCACGATAATGTGCTGCACCGTTACCAATAGCTACACCTTGTATTCCCTGAGAAAGAGCATTACTGCCGATAGCTATGCCGTGAGTATAATTCTCGCCTTTATAATTTGTGCCTGCTACTACATTAGCACCTGTACCCATAGCTATGCTATCTACGGTATTTGATTTAGCACCTTGACCGATAGCAATAGAACGAGCTGCATTAGCTTGAGTATTAGTAGTTCCGTCATATGCTGTATACGGTGTACCTTTATCATCCTTCATTGGTGTTGGATTTGCAGAGCCAATAGCAATAGATTGATCACCTGTTGCTAATGCGGAGTGACCCATAGCCAAGCTCGCTTTACCTTGTGCAGATGCTGCCGTACCAATAGCTGCCGCATATTGTTCACCTGCATAGGCTTGACGCATCATCGCCAAAGAGTTAAAGCCTTTTGCCTTCGCAGCAGAGCCAACAGCAATAGCACCGATTTGTTCAGATTGAGCATAGTGGCCTAAACCGATACCCAACGCACGAGATTGGGAATAGTCACCGATAGAAATACCAGACACAGAACCATCATTAGCACGGGCATTCGCATTGTTACCGATTTGGATGCCAAACACCTTATTATTTGTATATAAATATCCTTGTCCTGGATTCCCCGGTGTTTTGTAATCATACATTTGAATATAAGGAGAATTTTGGCTAGGATATAAATATGTAAACCCACCATCATTAGGACCTTCACCAGGAGCCAAAGAAAGGCCTCTGTTAGGCGCTGCATCAACACCCGAAATCAACCCACTACCGCAGGTTAAAACCATAGCCGCCAAGCCAACTTTTACCGAAGCTTTAGCGGAATTACTAACAAAGCTTTTGGAGCCACGAGTATGGCTTTTTGCGATTTCAGATACAACGACATATGCGCCCCGTACCTGACTCCAAATTACCCTATAAATACGATTCATTTAGTAGTACCTACCTTTCACACAGTTTTATAAGGGATTCTAAAACCAACACTAAAACACTAAAAATAATAAAATTTTCATCAAAAATTTAATTACTATACATATAAAATATCAGATTAGTTTATGAATGTAAATATATTTTTTTTCACATTTCGCTCATTTATTTTCAGAACTTTAAATTTCTTTTAAAAATTGATTTTCTTATTCATTTAAATATATTTTCAATCATAAAAACCCTTGCTACAATGGGCCAAACAACACTTATAATCTAAAACTAATGATTTTATAGTAAATTAATCATATTCATAATTTTCGATTAAAATTATATGTTCTGTATTATACACTATTATGAAAGGTTTGTGAAGCCAAATACAAAAAAAGAACGAAAGTCTTTTCACAGTAGACTTTCGTTCTTTCATTTTATATACCATATAGGGTTAAAATCATCTAATCTTCATGGGTATTTTCTGGTACATCAACAAATTTTTATCACATGAATATAAAATGAAATCTATATGATTTACATACCTAAACGACTCATAATAAGAGCTAATTGTCGTTTAGTTTCTTCGTTATCTTTCTGTAGACGAAGGTTGTCTTCTTTCAATGCCGCATAGTCTGCAGTTAATTTTTCATCCTGCGCTTTCATGCGTGCATTTTCAGCTTTCAAAGCAGTCATTTCATCCTGCATTACGTACATAGAGCTGATAGGACCGCCCTTGTAGCGCTCAGGAATAGCCTTCTTCTCATCAGAAGAACCGAATTTACGAGTTACACCGGCATTCACCATATTATGACGACTACCAACAGATACGCCTGCATGGAACATAGTATCTTCCGATGTGTAGTGAGCAACACCTAACGCCGCTGCGGTTTCACCTCTGTAATTGCCGATACCAGCCATCACTTGAGTTGGTTCTAACGGATCATATTGAATCGGTTTCAACGCAGACATAGCTGCCGCATGAGCACCTACACGTTGCGTTTCGCCCGCTACGGAATTAATAGCATTAGCCATTCCCTCCGTAACTCCCTTCAATTGATTTACGTTAACCGCATCCGTGCCGTTTACACCAGGGCCTACATTACTAATTGTTTTACCACCGTTATTCAATCCATCTTTAGTAAGGCTTACGGTGTTACCACTAGCAGGAGTAATGGTTATGCCACTGCCGTTTACAACCGTAGAGTTACCTCCAGCATCCTTAGTAGTTACAGATGTAAGACCTTTCAAATCTTTCGCCATACGAACTTTAAGATTAGTGCCGTCAGATACGACGCCTACATTATCTTCTGTAGTCAACTTGTTAGCATCAGTAATGCCACCGACTACGTTTATCTGTTCGTTAAGCTTTTTGTTAATCACATTACCGGAATCGCCACCGTATTTCATACCATCGTCTTTGGTTGCCACTTGATGTGTCTTGCCCTGTTCATCTTGGTACTTAATACGAGTAATAGCATTGCCTCCGAGATCAGAATCACCCTTATCAGCAGTTATATCCGCATTGCGACCATCTTTGCCAGTTAAACCGATGTGACCAACGCCGTCTTTGCCCGACATAGATACAGCATCTTTACCGTCTTTACCTGTAACAGCTACTTTGCCGTCTGTACCATTCGCAGCGTCTGGACCTGTAATGGAAACGCCATCTTGACCATTTTTGCCGACTTTCACCTTATCAGTATTGACCGTATCAGCAGTAACTGTTTTGGTAGTAATACTGTCGGTCTTAAGATTCTTAGCCATTTTAATAGTAACATTACCATTTTCGGCTACTGTTTTGATATTTTCGCCGGAATAATCGCTATCGGCCCCTTGTCCTTCACCTTTGATGGTAACCTTTTGACCTAAATCACGGTGGAAATCACCTGTATTACCGGCAAAATCCATGCCTTTCTTCGTAATGTCATCACCTAAATTATTAATCTTATTATCCAAGGCTTTATGGGACTTCTGCAATTGATCTTCTGTAGCAGCACGACCACTTGTGATGTTGTTAGGATCCCAATCTTTGTTTTCCAAACCTGTCACATGACCGTCCTTGCCATCAACAGAGACCTTACCTGCTGCAATCTTACCATCTTTACCATCAATAGTTACCTTGTCGCCAGCCTTAATTGTACCGTTTGTACCGTCAATCGCCACATTACCAGCCTTGATTGTGCCCTTATCACCATCGATTTCAACTTTATCACCGGCGTTAATGGTGCCTTTATTGCCGTCGATTGTAACCTTGTCACCGGCTTTGATCGTACCTGTTGTACCATCCATCGCAATTTGTTTCGTAGCATCAGTTCCCATTGTTATTTGGTCTTTGAGGCCTACTTTGTAATTTGTAGAGCCATCACCATTAGTGATCTTATCAACTTTGATATTATTACCTTCTGTTACGATTGCCGTAGCAGCGGCAGCGGCTTTATCCAATTGAGATTTATTAACCGCATCCTTAGGATTTGTACCGTCGGCTACATTCGTAATCTTCTTATTAGACGCATCGATACCATCCTTCGTCATGGATGGACCGTTGGTAATCTTTACGCCGTCTTTTGTAACAGCAGTCAACGGATTGCCATCCTTATCTTGAATGGTCATACCTTCACCATTTACAACGGTTTTACCGTTTGCACCATTAGTACCATTGTTGAAAGTTATGGAATCTAGACCTTTCAGATTTTTTGCCAAACGAACATTAAGGATATTATTTTTACTAATAACACCAATATTATTTTCGGTCAACTCATCTTCATTGGTGACACCGCCCTTAATGTCCAATTGTTCATTAAGTTTCTTCTTGATGGTAGTGCCGGAGTCGCCACCGTATGCCATGCCATCATCTTTGGTTGCCACTTCATGGGTTGCACCATTTTCATCTTTGTATTTAATGCGCGTGATTTCATTTCCATTGAGATTAGCAGCACCTTTTTCAGCAGTAATATCCGCACTTTTACCGTCTTTACCGCTTAATCCGATGTGACCAACACCGTCTTTACCCGACATGGACACTACATCCTTGCCGTTTTTATCTGTAACAGCTACTTTACCGTTGATGCCATTCGCCGCATCCGGACCTGTAAGAGATACGCCGTCCTTACCGTCTTTGCCGACTTTCACAGATTCAGCCTTAAGGTTTTTGTTCATTTTTACATCAATTGTTGTATTACCTGTTGCAGCATCTTGTTTGATGAAAGTCTTAATATTATCACCACTATAGTCGGCATCAGCAGCTTTGCCTTCACCTTGAACAGTGATAGTAGAGCCTAATTTATTAGTTTGTACACCGCCTACATTGGCATTGAATTTAAGACCTGTATCAGTTTGACCTGCCAAGGCTTGTTTCAATTGGTCCTCTGTTGCAGCACGACCAGATACGACATTACCTGCATCCCAAGTCTTATTATCAAGACCTGTTATATAGTTGCCCGTATTAGCAGGATTCGCACCATCGGACTGTTTACCCATTGTCACATCGCCGGCTTTCACAGTTTCCGTAGCCGTAACAGATGTAACATTAAGATCTTTCTTCAACTTAAGACCGATTTTCGTATCTTCACCGGTTTGCGTGATTTCTGTCGTAATATTGTCGTCGCCGTTTACTGTTACCTTAGAGCCTAGCTTGTTCGTTTTTTCATCGTTATTATCAGCATTAAAACGAAGGCCTTTATTGGTAAGTTCAGTCTTAGCGTCATTAATATTATTGTTGAGTTCAGTTTTGGTATCACTAATATTTTTATTCAACTCGGTCTTAGTATCGCTAATATTTTTATTTAATTCAGCCTTGGTATCACCAATATTTTTATTCAACTCGGTCTTAGCATCACTAATGTTTTTATTTAACTCAGATTTAGCGTCATGCAATTGACCGCCGTTAACCGCATCTTTAGAATTAGCAGCAATATTACCATCAGCAACATTGGTAATCTTTTGGTCGTTTGCATTGATGCCATTTGGAGATACATAAGTCTTATTGCCTACTGTTAAACCACCACTATTAATGGTTGTACCACCAGCTGTTACGCTGTCCAAACCAGTCAATGTTTTAGCTAACTTCACATTTAGTGTGCCTGTGCCATCAGATACAACGCCAATATTATTATCCGTTAAATCTGTAGCCGTAGCTCCGCCTTTGATGGCAACAGTACCACCTAACTTCTTGTTAATAGTCGTACCAGAGTCACCGTCAAAGTTCAAGCCTTTATCCACTTCGGATTTAGATGCCACATCTTTAATCGTTACGGTTTTTGTTTGAGCAGCCGGATGGTTCTTATCTTGGACTGTCAATGCTACGTCACCATTAGCATCTACAGTGTAGTCACCATTGGAACCTGCCGTAGGATTTGCAACGAGACTGAAGTCCGTTGCACTAGCACCTTGTTTCTTAACTTCGTCACTAACTGTTTTCAATTGGTCTTCCGTTGCTGCACGGCCGGATGCAATTGTAGGGTTATCAATACTCCAAGCCTTATTATCAAGACCAGTTACATAGTTGCCCGTATTACCAGGGGTTGCACCATCGGACTGTTTACCCATGGTTACAGTGCCGGCTTTCACAGTTTCCGCTGCAGTAACAGAAGTAACATTAAGATCTTTCTTCAATTTGAGGCCGATCTTCGTGTCGTCACCAGTTTGACTAATTTCCGTCGTAATATTGTCGTCGCCATTTACTGTTACCTTGGAGCCTAGCTTATTCGTTTTTTCGTCATTATTATCCGCATTAAAACGAAGGCCTTTATTGGTAAGCTCAGTCTTAGCATCATTAATATTATTATTAAGTTCGGTTTTAGTGTCACCAATTTTTTTGTTGAGCTCAATTTTAGTGTCATGTAATTGACCGCCGTTAACCGCATCTTTGGAATTAGCAGCAATATTACCATCAGCAACATTGGTAATCTTTTGGTCGTTCGCATTGATGCCGTTTGGAGATACATAGGTCTTATTACCTACTGTTAAACCACCAGCATTAATAGTTGTACCACTCGCTGTTACACTGTCCAAACCGGTTAATGTTTTTGCTAACTTCACGTTTAGTGTACCTGTGCCGTCAGATACAACACCAATATTATTATCTGTTAAATCTGCAGCTGCAGCTCCGCCTTTAATGGCAACAGTACCACCTAGCTTCTTGTTGATAGTTGTGCCAGAGTCACCGTCAAAGTTCAAGCCTTTATCCACTTCGGATTTAGATGCCACATCTTTAATCGTTACGGTTTTTGTTTGAGCCGGATGGTTCTTATCTTGGACTGTCAATGATACATCACCGTTGGCATCTACAGTATAGTCACCATTGGATCCCGCCGTAGGATTTGCAACGAGACTGAAGTCCGTTGCACTAGCACCTTGAGTTTTGATAGCTTCAGTAACTGTCTTCAATTGATCTTCTGTTGCAGCACGGCCGGATGCAATTGTAGGGTTATCAATACTCCAAGCCTTATTATCAAGACCAGTTATGTAGTTGCCCATATTAGCAGGGGTTACACCATCGGATTGTTTACCCATAGTTACAGTGCCGGCTTTCACAGTTTCCGTAGCAGCAACAGATGTAACATTAAGATTTTTCTTCAATTTAAGACCAATCTTCGTATCGTCACCGGTTTGACTAATTTCCGTCGTAATATTATCGTCGCCGTTTACGGTTACCTTAGAGCCTAGCTTATTCGTTTTTTCGTCGTCATTATCCGCATTGAAACGAAGGCCTTTGTTGGTAAGTTCAGTTTTAGCGTCACCAATATTTTTATTCAACTCAGTCTTAGCATCGCTAATATTTTTATTTAACTCAGTTTTAGTGTCATGCAATTGACTGCCGTTCACCGCATCTTTGGAGTTAGCCGCCACATCGCCATTAGCAACATTGGTAATCTTTTGATCATTCGCATTGATGCCATTTGAAGATACATAATTCTTACCGCCTACGGTCAAACCACCACTATTGATGATTGTGCCACCAGCTGTTACGCTGTCCAAACCAGTTAATGTTTTAGCTAACTTCACGTTTAACGTACTGCCATCAGATACGACACCAATATTATTGTCCGTCAAGTTAGCAGCCGCTGCACCGCCCTTGATGCTAAGCTTATCACCCAACTGTTTGTTAATTACAGCGCCGCTATCTCCATCAAAATTAAGACCTTTAGCAATAGTCGTATTGATGGCAGAAATAGCATTTCTATTAGTCGTAATATCTTGCGTATTTTGAGCAATATTTTGTTTATTTTGTGCAATATCAGTCTTATTTTTGCCAATATCAGTCGCATTTTGAGCAATGTCAGTTGTGTTTTGAGCTATTTTATCCTTGTTTGTATTAACTTGCGTATTAACAGATTTCAACTGATCTTCCGTTGCAGCACGACCAGTTACGGCTTGTGGATTATCTACATCCCAAGCAGTATTGGTAAGACCAGTTACCGTGCCTGCAGTACCATCCACAGATACAGGATTAGCAGTTCCTAAGGTGATTTTGTCGCCTAGTCCGATTGTAAATTCCTTACCACCGGCTGCATTTGTTCCTTCTTCTACAGTGATATTGCTGTTTTTAGCTTTCACAGTACTTGCCTTAGCGGTTCCACCAATAGCATCCTGCAACTGACTGAAGTTAACCGCATCAGTAGGGTCCGTGCCTTTTGCAAGGCCAGTAATCTTTTGATTATTTGCATTGATACCGCTCGGCGTTACATAGGTCTTGCCACCTACGGTCAAACCACTGCTATTGATTGTTGTTCCGCCAGCTGTTACGCTATCCAAACCGGTTAATGTTTTAGCTAATTTCACATTTAATGTGCTGCCATCAGACACGACACCGATATTATTGTCCGTAAGATCCGCCGTAGCACCACCTTTAATGGTAACAGTGTCGCCCAATTTTTTATTAATCGCAGCACCGCTATCGCCGTTAAAGTTTAACCCTTTATTGATATTGGTTACATTTGTATTGACCTTATCATTAACGGATTTCAACTGATCTTCTGTTGCAGCACGACCACTTACAGCTTGAGGATTATCCGCGTTCCAAGACTTATTATCGAGCCCTGTCACAAAGTTACCGTTCGCACCGCCAGCACCACCAGCTTGTTTGCCCATAGTCACAGTGCCAGCTTTCACAGTATCAGCGGCAGTAATAGTAGTAACATTGAGATCTTTCTTTAATTTAAGACCGATCTTAGTATCGTCACCAGTTTGACTGATTTCTGTTGTGATATTATCATCACCATTTACCGTTACCTTAGAACCTAGTTTATTTGTCTTAGTTCCGCCTGTGTCCGCATCAAACTTGAGTCCTGTATTAATCACATCATTCTTCGCGGTCGATATATTATTGTTTAGCTCTGTTTTAGCATTATCTATATTGCCGTTCAGTTCAGTTTTAGCGTCATTAATATTTTTATTGAGTTCAGTTTTAGCGTCATTAATATTTTTATTGAGTTCAGTTTTGGCATCACCGATATTCTTGTTTAATTCAGTTTTAGCATCATTAATACTGTTATTTAATTCGGTTTTAGCCGCATGAAGTTGACCGCCGTTAACCGCCTCTTTGGAGTTAGCCGCTACGTCACCATCAGCAACATTAGTTATTTTCTTGTCATTCGCATTGATGCCGTTCGGTGTTACATAGGTCTTGCCGCCTACGGTTAAGCCCCCATTATTGATAGTTGTACCACCAGCTGTCACACTGTCCAAACCGGTTAATGTTTTAGCTAGTTTTACATTTAATGTGCTGCCATCAGATACGACACCGATATTATTGTCCGTCAAGTTCGCAGCCGCAGCACCACCTTTGATGCTAAGTTTATCGCCCAATTGTTTGTTAATTACAGCACCACTATCTCCATCAAAGTTAAGGCCTTTAGCGATAGTTGTATTGATGGTAGAGATAGCATTCTTATTAGTTGTAATATCTTGTGTATTTTGAGCGATATTTTGTTTATTTTTTGCAATATCAGTCGTGTTCTTACCAATATCGGTTGTATTTTTAGCTATATCTGTAGTGTTTTTAGCTATATCTTGCTTATTCTTACCAATATCAGTGGTATTTTGAGCAATGTCAGTTGTGTTTTGCTCTATTTTATCCTTATTTGTGTTAACTTGCGTATTAACAGTTTTCAACTGATCTTCCGTTGCAGCACGACCGGTTACGGCTTGTGGATTATTTACATTCCAAGCTGTATTAGTAAGACCTGTTACAGTTCCAGCAGTTCCATCCACATTTACAGGATGTGCTGTACCTACCGAAAGTTTATTACCTAATCCAACAGTGAATTCCTTACCACCATTCGCATTGGTACCTTCTGTTACGGTTACGTTCGCGTCTTTCCCTTTTACCGTAGTGGCCTTAGCAGTACCACCGATAGCATTTTGCAATTGACTGAAATTAACTGCATCATCAGGCGCTGTACCATTAGCTACACCTGTAATCTTTTGATTATTAGCATTGATGCCATTTGGTGTTATATAGGTTCTAGCACCTACACTTAAGCCATTTTTACTAATCGTAGTGTTTCCTGCATTAACGCTATCCAAGCCTGTTAAATATTTTGCCAATTTTACATTCAATCTGCCGGTACCATCGGATACAACACCAATATTATTATCGGATAATGCCCCTGTAGCACCGCCTTTAACGACTAGAGTATCGCCTAATTTTCTCTTAATCGTAGCCCCTGTATCGCCGTTGAAATTGAGTCCTTTTTCAAGAGTATTATTAATAGTATTAATATCATTCTTATTAGTAGTGATATCACCTGTATTTTTTGTGATATCTCGTGCATTATTACCGATACGGCTTGAGTTATCTGAAATGCTCTGCGCATTTCGATTAATAAAATACTGATTAGAATTAACTTTCTCATTAACCCGCTTTAACTGATCTTCCGTAGCAGCACGACCAGATACAGGTGTAGGGTTATTTAAATCCCAATTTTTATTTGTAAGACCGGTTATATGTCCATTAGAACCATCTACTGTTACCGGATGTGATGCATTTCGACCTACAACGATTGTACTATTTAACCCGACGGTATATTCCTTACCGCCATATGCATTAGTACCTTCTAATATTCTTATGTTCGGATCTTGTTCTTTCACCGTAGTCAATTTAGGAATACGATTAGCCACATCTTGTAATTGACTATAGTTAACTGCATCACTGCCGCCATTCCCAGGTGCAACACCGGAAATTTTTTGATTATTAGCATAAATACCGCTTGAGGACACATAGAGTTTATTGCCTACAGACAACCCTCTATTATCAATCGTGGTGTTTCCTGTTGTCACGCTGTCCAAACCAGTTACTTTTTTAGCCAATTTTACATTTAATGTGCCGTTAGCTTCTGCCTGAACACCGATGTTACCGTCAGACATAGCACCTCTAGCACCACCTTTAATAACCGTCGTTTGACCTAACTGTCTATTAAATGCAGTACCGGTATCTCCATCAAATCCCAGACCTTTATCGATATTGTCTTTATTATATCTAATAGCATCATGGATTGTGCTTTTACCTGTAAGACCAATATTGCTCATCGTCAACTTACCGGTATCAGGATCGAGAGCCGCATTACCACCAAGGATATTTTTAGTTGTAGTGGCTAAATTTCCCAAACTATTTGCGACACCAAACAATTGACTACCGTTAATAGCATCTGTAGACGAAGCGTTCATACGCCCTGCTGCCACATTTGTAATCGTACGTTTTACCGTATCATTACCGATACTTACGGTAGAATCCGCCGTTCCCCCCGCTAAATTCTTAAACCACAAACCGTTTACATACTGATTTGGGGTACTTACTGTGTTATCAGTTTTAGAATTTGCACCTAATGCAACTGAGCGTTCATGTCCGGCATTAGCGGACACACCTAAAGCCATAGAATTTGTTTTCTCTGCTTTACTGCTCAAACCTAACGCCACAGAGCCTTCTGCTCCTGTAGACGTGGAAGAATTAACCCCTAAAGCTAAAGAATTCCCACCGGATGCGACTGAGCCTTCACCGGCCGCAATATCGGCATAACCGTTGGCTGTACTAGCCCAGCCAAGTGCCGTGGAGTGAGATCCATTAGTAGTAGAATTTGTACCTAAAGCGGAAGATCCTTGTTTAAATGCTCTAGCACCATTACCGATAGCTACCGCCCAGTCAGCTCGCGATTGTGACCCATTCCCCATCGATATGGCACCGCCACCACCGGCTTTAGCATCATTACCAAAAGCCATGGAGGATCCTCCCCAGGCGCGCGCATTTGTACCAAATGCCTGATCATTATCTTTTCCTACAAGTTGATCAGCATCATTATATCCAGCCCGGGAATTATTACCTAGAGCAAATCCATTTTTTGAAAATGATTTAGTCAAATTCCCTATTGCTACACCATTATCAGCCGAGACTGTCGCTGTTCTACCTATTGCAACGCCTTGCACATAACCACTACTAACAGTGGCCCCTGTACCCACAGCCACACTGTTATCTGCCTTTGCTATACTATTATCACCTATCGCTACAGTACCCTCTTTAGCTTGGGCATTATCACCCCATTTTAGTGTAGATGCCTGCGCTTCAGTTGGTATAATCCCTCCTGCTAACATAACAGTACAGATAGAAATACCAATCATCTTGACAAATACCGATGTCATTGTCGAGCGTTTCGACATATTTTTCGCTGTTTCAGCTACAACGACATAACATCCCTTTGTACGACTCCAGATTACTTTAAAAATTCGGTTCATCTCGTCTTACTCCTTGCATAAAACTATCAAATTATATGAATATAATATAATATTTTATAACTATTTTAAAAAGTAAAAATACAGTTAATATATGGCTATTTACCGATGCATATCATATTAAACATATCATATTCTATACTAAAAGTAAAAAAATTTTCACTCTACACTCACTTCTAAATCATAAATATTTATGAATATACAAAAACCCCGTCATATACCTTATGAATATGCTAAATGTACTAATTTTTTCGCATAAAATTAACTTCATGAAAAAAATGTATTTTACCTTAGTAAACTATTATGATCCAATTATTACTCACCTATTTTAATTACATTACAAGTTAACCATGACATATATATGTTTATAACAGCCATTTAAACTATTTTTTTGTATAAAAAAAGGCGCCAAAAGCATTTCGCTTTTGGCGCCTTTTATAAGCACTGCCGTATCAATATGTTATTTCATATTATTTCAAGCCCGCTTGTTGCATCAATAATGCAATTTGTGCTCTCATTTCTTCATTGTCGCGTTGTACTTTTTCGTACTTAGCTTTCAAAGCAGTCATTTCATCTTGCATTACGTACATGGAGCTGATAGGACCACCTTTATAACGTTCAGGAACTGCTTTCTTCGCATCGGAAGTACCGAATTTACGAGTTACACCAGCATTTACCATGTTATGGTGGCTACCAACAGATACGCCTACATGGAACATTGTATCTTCTGCTGTGTAATGTGCAACGCCAAGAGCCGCCGCAGTTTCACCTCTATAATTACCGATACCAGCCATTACTTGAGTTGGTTCCAATGGATCATATTGAATAGGTTTCAATGCAGACATAGCCGCTGCATGTGCGCCTACACGTTGTGTTTCGCCCGCTACGGAGTTAATAGCATTAGCTAACCCATCTGTAGCACCTTTCAATTGATTTACGTTAACTGCATCAGTGCCGTTTACACCAGGGCCTACATTGGTAATTGTATTACCGCCGTTGTTGAGGCCATCTTTAGTAAGGCTTACAGCATTACCGCTAGCAGGTGTAATTGTTACACCGCCACCATTCATAACTGTAGTATTACCTGCAGCATCCTTAGTGGTTACTGTTTCAAGACCTTTCAAGTCTTTCGCCATACGAACCTTAAGGTTGCCAGTACCATCGGATACGACACCTAAATTGTCTTCTGTAGTCAACTTGTTAGCATCAGTAATGCCACCCACTACATTAACTTGTTCGTTAAGCTTTTTCTTGATTACGGAACCGCTATCGCCACCGTATTTCATACCATCGTCTTTAGTTGCCACTTGGTGGGTCTTACCATTTTCGTCTTGGTACTTAATACGAGTGATGTCGTTACCATCTAAGTCTGGATCACCTTTATCAACGGTAATATCCGCATTACGACCGTCTTTACCAGTTAAACCGATATGACCAACGCCGTCTTTACCGGACATGGATACAGCATCTTTACCGTCTTTGCCTGTGATACCTACTTTGCCGTCTGTACCGTCAGCACCATTAGGGCCAGTAATAGATACGCCATCTTGACCGTTTTTACCAACTTTTACCTTATCAGTAGTTAAGCTGTCAGTCTTAAGGTTTTTCGCCATCTTGATATTAACATTACCATCTTGGTCGGCTACTGTTTTAATATTTTCGCCGGAGTATTTATCGTCAGACTCTGTACCTTCACCTTTGATAGTAACCTTTTGGCCTAAATCACGGTGGAATTCACCTGTATTACCGGCGAAATTCATACCTTTTTTCGTGATTTCATCACCTAGGTTAGTAATCTTATTATCCAAGGCTTTGTGAGATTTTTGCAATTGGTCTTCTGTAGCAGCACGACCGCTTGTGATGTTGTTAGGATCCCAATCTTTGTTTTCCAAACCTGTCACATAACCGTCTTTACCATCAACAGATACCTTGCCTGCCGCAATCTTGCCATCTTTACCGTCGATAGTTACCTTATCGCCAGCCTTGATTGTACCGTTTTCACCGTCAATTGTTACATTGCCAGCTTTAATCGTACCTTTGTTGCCGTCGATTGTAACTTTATCACCAGCTTTGATTGTGCCTGTAGTACCATCCAACGCGATTTGTTTCGTAGCATCAGAGCCTAATGTCACTTGGTCTTTGAGACTTACTTCATAGTTCTTGGAACCATTCGCATTGGTGCTAGGTGTCACAGTAATATTATTACCTGCCGATACCGTTGTGGATGCAGCTGCTGTAGCTTTATCCAATTGAGATTTATTAACTGCATCGTTAGGATCTGTGCCGTCAGCTACATTCGTAATCTTATTACCGCCATTATTTAAGCCGTCTTTTGTAAGACTTACTGCATTGCCGCCAGCACGATTGATTGTCATACCATCACCATTGATAACAGTATTATTGCCGCCGTTTGTGAAAGTAGCAGACGTTAAGCCTTTCAATTCTTTCGCCAAGCGCAATTTCAATGTATCGGAACCGTCGGAAACAACACCGATGTTGTCTTCAGCAGCTAATTTGCTTTCATCGGAGATACCGCCCTTAACATTCACTTGATTGTTAAGTTTCTTTTTAATTACATTACCTGTATCGCCGCCATACATCATACCATCATCAAGGGTTGCAAGCGTATGTGTATTACCGTCTTTATCTTCGGTCACTAAACGATTAATGCTTGTACCATCTACACCGTTTTTAGCGTCGCCACCTTTAAGTGTAACGCCGTCTTGACCGTTTTTACCGGCAATAGCCACACTATTAGCTTTGAGGTTTTTGTTCATCTTCACATCGATAGTTGTGTTGCCATCTTGATCTTGTGTGATGAAAGTTTTAAGATTTTCACCGCTGTAGTTAGCATCAGCATCATTACCTTCACCCTTAACAGTAACCGTAGAGCCAAGTTTATTAGTTTTTACGCCGCCACTGTTAGCGTCGAATTTCAAACCTTTATTAGTTAATGCGTCTTCACTATCTTTGATTTTATCTTTCAAGTAATCCACATTAACCGCTTCGCTACCATCGTTGCCTGTAGCATATGCCAAGTTTGTCACATGAGTGCCACCCGCTTTGTTAGCATAGGCAGGACCTTCGTAACTTACTTTAGTTTTATCAACAGTGCCAGCAGGATCCAAGTCATACTTAACAGCACGATCTGTCAATTTATCAAGGCTAGATTTAGATGCAACATCCTTAATCTTAACAGTTTCTTTTTGACCTGCATGGTTTTTATCCTCTACAGTCAAGTCAACATCGCCATTAGAATCAACAGTATAAGCCTCATCTGCAGCAGCTGTATTTTTCACCAAACGGTAATCTGTAGCAGCAGCACCTTGATTCTTAACAACATCACTAATCTTTTTCAATTGATCTTCTGTAGCAGCACGACCGCTTACAGGATTAGATGTATTCACATCCCAATCTTTATTATCAAGACCAGTTACATAGTTCTTAGTATCAGCGTGTTTACCCATTGTTACACCGCCGGCTTTCACAGTATCTGTAGCTGTCAATGTTTGAACATTAAGGTTTTTGTTCAATTTAACGCCGATTGTAGTATCATCGCCAGTTTGCGTAATTTCAGTAGTAATATTACCATCACCATTTACTGTTACTTTAGAACCAAGTTTATTCGTTTTTTCATCGTTATTATCAGCGTTGAAACGAAGACCTTTATTGATTAGTTCAGTTTTGGCATTACTGATATTAGTATTTAATTCGTTTTTAGCCTCGTGTAATTGACCGCCGTTTACAGCGTCTTTGCTACCTGCACCTACAGTACCATCAGCAACATTGGTAATTTTTTGATCGTTCGCATTGATACCTGTTGGAGATACATAATTCTTACCACCCACAGTCAAGCCACCGTTGTTAATAGTAGTACCACCTGCTGTAACACTGTCCAAGCCAGTCAATGTTTTAGCTAATTTCACATTCAATGTGCCATTGCCGTCGGATTCAACACCGATATTACCGTCGGACAATGTGCCTGTAGCACCGCCTTTAACAGTAACTGTATCACCTAATTGTCGATTACTTACAGCACCAGTATCGCCAGCAAAATTCAAGCCTTTACTAATGGTTGTATTAATAGTGGAGATATCTTGCTTGTTTTTAGCGATATCATTTTTGTTATTTGCAATGTCGCCAGCATTTTTTGTGATATTTTGCTTATTAGTAGTAATATCTCCAGCATTTTTATCGATAGCGGTTTTATTAGTGTTAACTTTATCGTTAACCTTTTTCAACTGATCTTCTGTAGCACCGCGACCAGATACAGCCGCAGGATGATCTACATCCCAATCTGTATTTGTAAGGCCTGTTACATGACCTGTATCACCATCTACAGTTACAGGATGTGCTGTACCTACGGTAATTTTATTGCCTAAGCCAACAGTATATTCCTTACCGCCTGCTGCGTTTGTATCTTCTGTTACAGTTACATTCGCATCCTTCGCTTTTACAGTGGATGCTTTAGCTGTACCACCGATAGCAGCTTGTAATTGGCTATAGTTAACTGCATCATTAGGGTCGCTACCATTAGCAACATTAGTAATCTTTTGATTATTCGCATTGAGACCTGATGGAGATACATAGTTCTTACCACCTACAGTCAAACCGCTGTTATCAATCTTAGTATTACCAGCTGTAACGCTGTCCAAACCTGTCAATGTTTTAGCTAATTTCACATTTAATGTGCCATTGCCGTCGGATACAACACCGATATTACCGTCAGACAATGTGCCTGTAGCACCGCCTTTAACAGTAACTGTATCACCTAATTGTCTGTTACTTACAGTACCTGTATCACCAGCAAAATTCAAGCCTTTACTAATGGTTGTATTAATAGTGGAAATATCTTGCTTGTTTTTAGCGATATCAGTTTTGTTATTCGCAATGTCGCCAGCATTTTTAGTGATATTTTGCTTGTTAGTATTGATATCACCAGCATTTTTATCGATATCAGCCTTATTAGTGTTAACTTTATCGTTTACCTTTTTCAACTGATCTTCTGTCGCAGCACGGCCCGATACAGCTACAGGATTATCTACATTCCAGTCTTTATTTTGAAGACCTGTTACATGGCCTGTAGTACCATCAATAGTTACAGGTTTTGCTGTGCCTACTTTAATGGTATTACCTAATGTCATATTAATAGTTGTATCACCATTAGCTTGTGTAATTGCGGCATTGATATTGCTGCCGTCGCCTTTGATGGTAACTTTAGAACCTAATAGGTTGTTTTTCGCACCACCTGTATTAGCATCGAAGTTAAGGCCTTTATCTATAGTGTCTTTATTGAATTTAATAGCATCATGAATCGTGCCTTTACCAGTGTTGCCGATATTGCTCATCGACAAGTTACCCGTATCAGGGTCAAGCGCTGCATTGCCACCTAAAAGGCCTTTTGTAGTGCTTGCTAAATTACCCAAGGTATTTGCAACAGCATATAATTGACTACCATTGATTGCATCTGTAGATTGTGCATTCACACGACCTGCAGCCACATTTGTGATAGTACGTTTTAGCGTATCACTACCCACGCTAAGTGTAGAGTCAGCAGAGCCGCCGGCATAGTTTTTATACCATAAGCCATTTACCAATTGATTTGGTGTGCTTACTACATTATCAGTCTTGGAGTTAGCACCTAATGCAATCGATCGTTGTTGATTCGCATCAACTGATGCATTTTTACCGATGGCAATGGAATCATCTGCAGCTGCGATTGCAGCTTTACTCATAGCAATAGAATTATTTGCAGTCGCTTTTGCCGTCTCACCGATAGCAATAGAAGCCTCACCGCTAGCCACACTATCCCAACCCATAGCAGCAGCATTAGTAGCATCAGCTGTAGAGTTAGCACCGATTGCGCGAGCACCTTGTGCCAATGCTTTTGCACCATTACCGATGGCTACACCCCAATCACCTCGAGATTGAGAACCATTACCCATAGCAATAGCACCCCCTTTGGATGCCTTCGCATTATTACCGAACGCCATGGAGGACCCACCGTAAGCACGTGCATTGGAACCGAAAGCCTGATCATTATCAAGACCTATCAATTGATTGTTTTCATCAAAACCGGCACGTGCATTGTTCCCCAACGCAAAGCCGTTCGTGGATTGTACACGTGCTTCGTTACCAATAGCTACGCCGTTATTAGCAATTGTGCGCGCATTACGACCAATAGCTACAGCTTGCGCACCTTGACCGATAGTGCTTGTACCAATAGCAATTGTATTGATATCCTTAGTTGTCGCATCATGACCGATGGCAATACCACCGCTCTTATCTGTAATACCTGGTGTTGCCGTAGCAGGGTTAACACTTACTGTAGCACCATGACCGATAGCGATACCATTTTGGCTTTCAGATTCAGATGGATCATTTTTACCAACAGTAGCGTCTGTACCCATAGCCACACTATAGTCACCGCGAGCATTTGTTCTGTCACCAATCGCGATACCACCGTCGTTTTCAGCTGTCGCTCCGACACCATTTTTAATCGGTGCCCCCAAGGCATCCGTAGGCATCATAACGCCTGTCAACATAACGGCAACTGCTGTAGCACCTACCATTTTAGAGAATACAACCGACAAAGAGGAACGTTTCGTCATGTTCTTTGCTGTTTCTGCCACCACAACATAGCAGCCCTTTGTGCGATTCCAAATCACTTTAAATACTCGATTCATTAATCTTTCTCCTATAAAACTTATAAAACTTACTAACTAACTATCTACATATTTAATGAAATAACAATGATGTATCGATGATGTATTGAGAATTCATCGACATTCTTGAATGTGTATATCTAAAATACCACAAATTACGGGAAAAGTAAACTTTTTTTCATTTTATTTTCATAAAACTTTTGTGTTTAAGTTATTAATAATTTCGATAAAATTAAATATACTGAATATTCTGCATAAATGCTGTATTTTTTTACTATTATTCACCTACTTTCATAAATAATACAAAACTTTCCATTATTATGTCCCAATATCACACCATATGTAACCAATTTATTTTCTCTTCATCATTCTGATTTATGATAGACCATATAATAGAATGATATCTTTTCATAAACGGATATCGTACAGTGTTTCTGCCATTTTGACTCAATGTACGTACACAATTACTACATACCTACTTAAGCCAATTAACTATTGCACAATCAATAAAGGTAGCATTTTATTATATAGTAAAAGGAATGACAGGTGAAATTCAAATCGCCGTCATTCCTTTTTTTATTCCAAGTCCCTCTAAAGGCGTACCGGCGGGCTTTATAGGCTTTATAGAAATAGAGCATATGTGTATAAAAACAATTTATACGATTACTCCATGTGTTTTTTAATTTTTATTGTTATACTGAAAGCAGAAAGGAGGAAGAAATCTATGTCAGAACTCAATATCTTACAACAAAATATAGATAAACCGAATACGGTTACCGAAGAAGATATCGTAGTTACACGAGATAATCAAACTTTCACAATCAAAGGTCGCTTTAATGGGGAAGAAGGCGTATTCACATATGATGCGGACGTTCAACCTAACGATCAGTTACAATTTCTGCATCACAACTTTACGGCCATCGTAAAAAAAATTACATATAAGGTGATTCAAGGTCAGCGAATCACATTGATTGCAAAATTATATGCATAAAAAATATCGGGGTTTTGTTAATACAAACAACACCCCGATATTTTTTATCGGTCATACAATTATAAGAAATACAATACAACACAACAACACTTAATTCTTATAATTGAATCATCTAAAATTATTGAATTGTAGGTGCATTAATCGCTTTACGAAGGTCCACTGTGTGAAGTTCATCCATCGCAGGAGCTGCTTTTTCGTCCACAGGTTTCACGCGATTATTACCGTCTTTCATGGCTTCGTTCAAGCTGAAGATTACCATTTCGTTCATATAGAAACGCAATTCATCATCATGTACATTAGCTGTATTGCGATCCAAGATATCGATGATTTGTTGCGCATAGTCCAATTTAGCGTCTTCAGATACAGTCGCATGTTCTGTAAAGAACTGTTTGTAATCGTTGTACAAACGGTCCAATGCTAAACGACCATAGCTATCGTTTTTATAACGATGGCTTACGATGTACCAACTACGACGAACGTTCATGTAGTACAACACATTGTTGCGGTAACGCTCTTGACCAGTCATAACGCGGGAATCGTCCATGATACGCTTGCCCTTTTGGTCCAATTGGAATTGTGTGAAAGCATTCACTACGTCGCGAACTTCTTCGCTAGGTACAGGAACAGCCACTTCTGCTTCAATCACATTTAATGGTTCAGCTGGTTGTTCCGGCATCATCAATCGATCTTGAGCCGCATCCGCTTGACCTACCACACACACACAAGCAAGTGCCAATACAGGCATAAATTTTTTGAATTTCATAAATCCTCCTAATGATGAGCCGCCTCCCAAAGGGCGGCTTTCATATTCCTTACATGATTCTTACATGACTAGAGTATACTAAATAATCCATTTAATCAAGTCAAATTTACTTTGTAAGCCCTGCTTGTTGCATCAACAATGCAATTTGAGCCTTCATTTGTTCATTATCTTCCTTCACAGAGGATAATTCATCAATACGTTGTTGCATACGTGCATTATCAGCCTTCACAGAAGACAATTCGTTAAGGCTTTCTTGCATGCGTGCATTTTCAGCTTTCAATGCTGTTACCTCATCTTGCAACACATAAACAGAGCTAATAGGGCCACCTTTATAACGTTCTGGGATTGCTTTCTTCGCATCGGAGTTACCGAATTTGTGAGTCACACCGGCATTCACCATATTGTGATGACCACCAACAGATACGCCTACATGGAACATTGTGTCTTCTGCAGAGTAATGTGCAACACCTAACGCCGCTGCTGTTTCACCTCTGTAATTACCAACACCAGCCATTACTTGAGTTGGCTCCAATGGATCGTATTGAATTGGTTTCAACGCAGCCATAGCCGCCGCATGAGCGCCTACACGTTGTGTTTCGCCCGCTACAGCATTGATTGCATTCGCCATCTTATCTGTTGCACCTTTTAATTGATTTACGTTAACCGCATCAGTGCCGTTTACACCAGCCGCAACATTGGTAATTGTATTACCACCGTTGTTGAGACCATCTTTAGTAAGGCTTACTGCATTACCGCTAGCAGGTGTAATTGTTACACCACCACCGTTCATAACTGTAGTATTACCTGCAGCATCCTTAGTTGTTACTGTTTCAAGACCTTTCAACTCTTTAGCCATACGAACCTTAAGGTTGCCAGTACCATCGGATACGACACCTAAATTGTCTTCTGTAGTCAACTTGCTAGCATCAGTAATACCACCGATAACGTTTACTTGTTCATTGAGCTTTTTGTTGATTACAGCACCGCTATCGCCACCGTATTTCATACCATCGTCTTTAGTTGCCACTTGGTGGGTTTTACCATTTTCGTCTTGGTATTTAATACGCGTGATTTCGTTGCCTTCGATATCAGGGTCACCTTTTTCAACAGAAATATCAGCACTGCGACCGTCCTTACCATTAAGACCGATGTGACCTACACCGTCTTTACCGGACATGGATACAGCATCTTTACCGTCTTTACCAGCGATACCTACCTTGCCGTCTGTGCCGTTCGCCGCATCTGGGCCTGTGATGGATACGCCATCTTGACCATCTTTACCAACTTTAATAGTCCCTTTATCGCCGTCGATTTCAACCTTGTCGCCAGCTTTGATTGTGCCTGCATTGCCATCGATGGCGATTTGTTTCTTAGGATCGGAGCCCAATGTTACTTGGTCTTTAAGACTTACTTCATAGTTTTTGGAACCATTCGGATTGTCGCTTGGCGTAACCTTAATATTATCGCCTGCTGTTACCGTTGTAGTCGCAGCAGCTGCAGCTTGATCCAATTGAGATTTATTGACTGCATCAGTTGGAGCTGTACCTTTAGCTACATTAGTAATCTTGTTACCACCGTTATCCAAACCATCTTTAGTTAGACTCACAGGGTTACCACTAGCAGGTGTAATCTTCATGCCGCCACCATTTACAACTGTAGTGTTGCCTGCAGCATCTTTAGTTGTTACGGTTTCAAGGCCTTTCAAGTCTTTTGCCATACGAACCTTGAGGTTATTGCTACCATCGGATACTACACCTAAATTATCTTCAGTAGTCAACTTGCTAGCATCAGTAATACCGCCGATTATGTTTACTTGTTCGTTAAGCTTTTTGTTGATTACAGCACCGCTATCGCCACCGTATTTCATACCATCGTCTTTGGTTGCCACTTGGTGTGTTTTACCATTTTCGTCTTGATATTTAATACGCGTGATTTCGTTGCCTTCGATATCAGGGTCACCTTTTTCAACAGAGATATCAGCACTACGACCATCCTTACCATTAAGGCCAATGTGACCAATGCCGTCTTTACCAGACATGGATACAGCATCTTTACCGTCTTTACCTGTGATACCTACTTTGCCGTCTGTACCGTTCGCACCATCTGGACCTGTGATAGATACACCATCCTTATTATCACCTTTGCCAACTTTTACAGATTCAGCTTTAAGATTTTTGCTCATCTTCACGTCAATGGTTGTGTTACCTGTTGCTGCATCTTGTTTGATGAAAGTTTTGATATTTTCACCGCTATAATCGCTATCAGCAGCTTTACCTTCGCCTTGTACGATTACGGTAGAACCTAATTTACTAGTTTGTACACCGCCTACATTGGCATCAAATTTAAGGCCTGTTGCAGTTTGATTTGCCAAAGCTTGTTTCAATTGGTCTTCTGTTGCGGCACGACCAGATACAACATTACCTGGATCCCAAGTCTTATTATCAAGACCAGTAATATAGTTGCCTGTATTACCAGGGTTCGCACCATCAGCTTGTTTACCCATTGTTACGTCCCCTGCTTTCACAGTGTCTGTAGCCGTAACAGATCTAACATTAAGGTCTTTCTTTAATTTAAGAGCAATCTTAGTATCATCACCAGTTTGAGTAATTTCTGTAGTGATGTTATCATCGCCGTTTACAGTCACTTTAGAGCCTAATTTATTCGTTTTTTCATCGTCATTATCAGCATTAAAACGAAGGCCTTTATTGATAAGGTCAGTTTTAGTATTATCAATTTTATTATTTAAATCATTCTTGGCATTTGTAATTTGGTCACCAAGATCTTGCTTAACTTGATGTAATTGACCACCGTTAACTGCATCTTTGGAGTTAGCAACCACGTCGCCGTTAGCGACATTGGTAATCTTTTGGTCATTTGCATTGATACCATTTGGAGATACATAATTCTTACCACCTACGGTCAAACCGCCGTTATTGATGGTAGTATCACCAGCTGTAACACTGTCCAAACCTGTCAATGTTTTAGCCAATTTCACATTCAATGTGCCAGTACCATCGGATACAACACCGATATTGTTATCAGACAATGTGCCTGTAGCACCGCCTTTAACGGCAACAGTATCACCCAATTTCTTATTGATTGTTGCACCGGAGTCACCGTCAAAGTTCAACCCTTTTTCAATAGTTTTATTGATAGTAACGATATCGCCAGCGTTCTTTGCGATATTTTGCGTATTATTAGCAATATTACCGGCATTTGTTGTGATATTTTGTTTATTATCAGCGATAGCTTGTTTATTTTTGTCGATTTGATTCTTATTGGTATTAACTGTATCGTTAACCTTTTTCAACTGATCTTCTGTAGCCGCGCGACCAGGAACAACCACAGGATTGGCTACATTCCAATCTGTATTTTGAAGTCCTGTTACATGACCTGCATTACCATCTACAGTTACAGGATGTGCAGTACCAACATTGATTGTATTGCCTAATCCAACAGTATATTCCTTACCACCTGCTGCATTTGTACCTTCTGTTACAGTTACATTTGCATCTTTTGCTTTCACAGTAGGCACTTTATCGATAGAGTTAATCGCATTTTGTAATTGACTATAGTTAACCGCATCATTAGAGTTAGTACCATCAGCTACATTGGTGATCTTTTGGTTATTTGCATTGATACCGTTTGGAGATACATAGTTTTTACCATCTACGGTCAAACCGCCGTTATTGATAGTAGTGCCGCCAGCTGTAACGCTGTCCAAACCAGTCAATGTTTTAGCCAATTTAATATTTAGCGTATCAGTGCCATTGGAAACGACACCGATATTGTTATCTGTTAACTTAGTTGCATCGGTCACGCCGCCTACAATATTAGTTTGTTCACCTAATTTACGCGTAAATTTATTATCTGTAGCTGCTGCAGCTTTTACATCGCCTGCATAGGATACACCTTTTTCTACTTCTGTTTTAACTGCAAACAATTGGCTACCATTGATAGCATCAGTGGAGGTAGCAGAAATACGACCGGCCGCTACATTAGTAACAGTTCGTTCCATACCTGCTTTGCCTACGCTTACTGTGGAGGCAGGGTTTGTGCCTGTGAAATTATGCGTTACCCCATTGATTGTGGCAGAAGGAGTAGCCACAGCTGCTGCTGTTTCAGAGCCATTACCGATAGCTACGGCATTGTCATTAGCTACTTTCGTATTATTACCAAGAGCTAAACCATTAGCCCCTGTCACAGTAGCACTGTTACCTAAAACCATGCCGTTATCTGCGGAAATAGTGGAGTTACTACCTACTACATAGGAATTATCCGTTGTAATGGTATTCTTATAACCGAACGCACCGGCTGTATTACCTTTAACCGTACCAGCAGTAACCTTTTTAATTTTATCGCCATTAGACTCTGTAGTTTCAGTAACAGTAGCCGACCCTACGGTATTTTCACTACCGATAGCATATGCATTATTACCATATACCTTATTGCCTCTACCAAGAGCGCCTGCAGCAGAACCAGATAGAGTAGCATTTGTCATATCAAAGCCTACTATATTCGCATCGCCGAGGGATGTGGATTTCTCACCATACGCACCGGCTTGGCTACCGATAGCCAGAGAGTTATTCCCCCAGCTACGAGCCATAGCACCAATAGCGGAACTAGCCACACCTTTTGACAAGGAGTTAGCACCGATAGCATTAGAGCCTGTGCCTAAAGACTGTGTCATCATACCAATAGCAAGGCTGGCATTTCCGATAGAAGCAGTATTTACATAGTTCTTACTATCATTAAGACCTGCTGTACCCAATCCACTTGGATGTAATGCAGCCACTTCACGGTTAAAGTTTTTCTGCGTACCTGGCACCGCTAAATCAGGAATAACCTTATATAAATCAGGTTTTGCTTTATCGATATCATCACCGCCGATAGCGATAGAAGAGTGTCCAATAGATCTTACATCACCACCGATAGCGACAGATTGTGTGCCATATACCTTCGCTACACTACCGATAGCTACAGATTGTGAAAACAGCTGTCCGTCACCATCAACAGTAGCATTCTTTCTAATTATATTAGCTTCCGCTGCAGCACCGATGACTACGTCACCACGAGAACCGTAAGAAGCAGCTTCTGCACCCATTACAACTGCACCGGATCCAGGTTGTTGATGATACTTGGAAATCGTGCTCTTCGCTTGACGACCTATTACAATATCACCATTTTCCTTTGCAACTGACCCTTGACCGATAGCAATAGTACCCGCAGGATATGGAACCTTCACTCGTTGTTGACCTTCAGCCTTTGCACCATTACCGATGGCAATACCATTTTCACTTGTTGCTAATGTAGTCGCGTCATTACCTACAGCCACAGACTTAGCACCTGCGGATTTCGCATTATCACCGACTGCAACGCTATTGCTACCAGTAGCAGCAGCGCCAGGGCCTTGTACTACATTTGCTTCTGCAATTCCCGATACTAAACAACCCGTAATAGCAAAAGCGCATAAAGCTGCACGGAATGTAGTGTTATTTCTCGTAGAAGTCACGCCACTTTTACCGCCACCGCTCTTTACTAACTCAGATACTACAACATAGCAATTTTTAGCTTTACTCCAAATTACATTATAAATTCGATTCATGTTATTCCTTTCTCACGAACTACCGATTCTACCGGTTACGCATTCTGTTTATAGCCTCATATAAAAAACAAAATAAAAGAAGAAGTAATAGACATAAAAAATCATCTACACTTCTAACATAAAACAATAGTACTCAATACTATAGTTTAAGTACTATTACGTATATCTTTTTCCTTTAAGATACTCACTCTATTGACTACTATATCAAAAATATTCAATATTGTAAACAACTTTTTCATGTTTCATTCATTTTTATAGTTTATTTAATAGATTTAAAAAATAAGATAGAAATTCTTCATCTTTTCTATATATTTATGGAATTAAATTTACATATTCATATATGAGAGATTTAGTCTATGTATGACAAAAGCCGAGGCAGATTGTGCCTCGGCTTTCACCATTTATATAGTCTAAATTTTATTGAATTGTGGGCGCATTAATCGCCTTGCGAAGGTCTACTGTAGGAAGTTCGTCCATCGCAGGAGCCATTTTTTCGTCCACAGGTTTCACGCGATTATTGCCGTCTTTCATAGCTTCGTTCAAGCTAAAGATCACCATTTCGTTCATGTAGAAACGCAATTCATCATCATGTACATTGGCTGTATTGCGATCCAAGATATCGATGATTTGTTGCGCATAGTCCAATTTAGCGTCTTCAGATACAGTCGCATGTTCTGTAAAGAACTGTTTGTAATCGTTGTACAAACGATCTAACGCCATGCGCGCATAGCTGTCATTTTTATAACGATGGCTCACGATGTACCAGCTGCGGCGAACGTTCATGTAGTACAACACATTGTTGCGGTACCGTTCTTGCCCCTTCATAACGCGAGAGTCGTCCATGATATATTTGCCTTTTTGATCCAATTGGAATTGTGTAAAAGCATTCACTACGTCGTGAACTTCTTCGCTAGGTACAGGAATGGCCACTTCTGCTTCAATCACATTTAATGGTTCAGCTGGTTGTTCCGACATCATCAATCGATCTTGAGCCGCATCCGCTTGGCCTACCGCGCATACACAAGCCAGTGCCAATACAGGTATAAATGTTTTGAATTTCATACTTCCTCCTTATGATGAGCCGCCCTAGAAGGGCGGCTTTCATATTCCTTACATAACAAGACTAAGAATTCTTTTTATTTGGAAAGTCCTACTTGTTGCATCAACAATGCGATTTGAGCTTTCATTTCTTCATTATCGCGTTGTACTTGATCGTATTTAGCAGTTAACTCTAAGTCATGTTGTTTCATGCGTTCATTTTCAGCTTTTAACGCAGTCACTTCATCTTGCAATACATACGCAGAGCTGATAGGGCCTGCTTTATAGCGTGCTGGAATAGCTTTCTTAGCATCGGATGTACCAAATTTGTAGGATACGCCCGCATTAATCATGTTGTCATGACCGCCAAGAGATACGCCCATATGGAACATTGTAGATTCATTAGTATAGTGCGCTACGCCTACAGCAGCAGCTGTGCTGCCTTTGTAGTGGCCTACAGCAGCCAATACTTGAGTTGGTTCCAATGGATCATATTGTAAAGGTTTGAGGCCGGAAATAGCTGCACTAGTAGCACCTACATCAGCGATTTTACCATCCACACTACGCATAGCACTACTCAATTGATTTACATTAACCGCATCAGTGCCATCTACACCAGGGCCTACATTAGTAATTCTATTACCACCGTTATTGAGGCCGTCTTTAGTAAGGCTTACAGCATTACCTTGAGCAGGTGTAATTGTCATGCCGCCACCGTTCATAACAGTCGTATTACCAGCAGCATCTGTAGTAGTTACGGACTCAAGACCTTTCAAGTCTTTCGCCAACTTGATGTTATAACCATCACCAGCAGCGTTTTTCACAACACCGATATTGTTGTCTGCCAAACGGTTCACATCAGCACCACCAGTAAGGTTCATAGTATCTCCCAAACCACGAACCACTTTACCGCTATCGCCAGGTTGGTCACCTTGGAATACACGGCCTGTTCTTGCTTTATTATTGAAGTCGTCATTAACAGCTTTCAATTGGTCTTCTGTTGCGGCACGACCAGGAACTGCTACAGGGTTTTCAGGATTCCAAGTTTTGTTATCCAAACCTGTTACGAAGTTGCCTTCTTTACCGTCAGAAGTTTGCTTGCCTACAACTACATCGCCAGCTTTCACAGTATTTGCCGTTACGGAACCGTCATTGCCGTCAATCTTAACTTGATTACCGCCATTGCCAGCTGTAATTGTACCTGCAGAACCGTCAATGTTAACTTGTTTTGCTGGATCTTGACCAAGAGTAATCTTATCATTTAATGCCATTTTGATAGCGCCGTTGTCCACGGAAGTTTTGATATTGCCGTCACCTTTCAAGTCGATTGTTTCGCCAAGAGGTTTCTTCACGGATCGACCGTCTTCCGCTTTAAGGCCAAAGCCTGTGGATTTGATGTCTTCGATAGCTGTATGCAATTGACCGCCGTTTACAGCGTCCTTGCTACCAGCGCCAATAGTGCCATCAGCCACATTAGTGATCTTCTTATCAGCCGCATCGATACCGTCTTTTGTTACCTTAGGACCGTTTTCGATTGTTAAGCCATCTTTGTTGATAGTAACAGCTTTGTTGCCACCATCATTGATTTGCAAGCCGTCTTTAGTCAACTTAGTCGCTTCATTAGCGCCGTCCTTGATAGTTACGCCGTTTGTATCCATCTTAGTATCGCCTGTTGTTACAGTGTCTACAGTGATGTCTTTTTTCAATTCTACCTTAACAGCACCGCCGTCTACGGATGTTTTGATATTCGTGCCATCACCTTTAACTTTAACAGTTTCACCAAGAGGTTTCTTCACGGATTGACCGTCTTCCGCTTCAAGACCAAAGCCTTTAGTTTTAAGGCTTTCAACAGCGTCATGCAATTGACCACCGTTTACAGCGTCTTTGCTATCTTTGGCAACCGTACCGTTTTGAACATTAGTAACCTTCTTGCCTGCTGCATCGATGCCGTCCTTCGTCATAGATGGACCATCGGTAATCTTCACGCCGTCTTTTGTAACAGCTGTCAACGGATTACCAGCTGCATCATTGATAGTCATGCCTGCGCCGTTTACAACAGTTTTACCATTTGCACCATTAGCTCCATTGTTGAAAGTAATGGAGTTCAAGTCTTTAAGGTCTTTTGCCAAACGAACATTGAGGATATTATTTTTGCTGATAACGCCAATATTGTTTTCAGTCAAATCATCTTCGTTTGTTACGCCACCCTTAATGTCCAATTGTTCATTAAGTTTTTTCTTAATCACATTACCGGAGTCACCACCGTATGCCATACCATCATCCTTGGTTGCCACTTGATGTGTCTTACCATTTTCATCAGTGTATTTAATACGAGTGATTTCGTTACCGTTGAGGTCCGGATCACCTTTTTCAACAGAAATATCAGCGCTACGGCCGTCTTTACCGTTAAGTCCGATGTGACCTACGCCGTCTTTACCAGAAATAGATACAGCTTCTTTTCCGTCCTTACCAGTCACAGCTACCTTGCCGTCTGTACCGTTGTCAGGACCTGTAATGGACACGCCGTCCTTACCGTCTTTGCCAACCTTCACGGATTCAGCCTTAAGGTTTTTATTCATCTTCACGTCGATAGTCGTGTTACCTTTATTGTCTTGGTTGATGAAAGTTTTAATATTTTCACCGCTGTAGTCAGCATCATCAGCTTTACCTTCACCTTGAACAGTGATAGTAGAACCAAGTTTATTAGTTTGTTCGCCGCCTACATTAGCATTGAATTTCAAACCTTTATTAGTCAATGCGTCCGCACTATCCTTGATTTTGTCATTCAAGTAGTCCACATTAACCGCTTCGCTGCCATCGTTGCCTGTAGCATATGCTACATTCGTTACGTGAGTCCCACCTTGTTTGTTATTGTATGTAGGGCCTTCGTAAGTTACCTTGGATTTATCAGGTGTTCCGTTAGGATCCAAATCATATTTAACAGCACGATCATTCAATTTATCAAGTTTGGATTTAGAAGCAACGTCTTTGATTGTAACGGTTTCTGTTTGATCTGGATGATTCTTATCTTGTACAGTCAACGCTACATCACCGTTTGCATCTACAGTGTAGTCTCCATTAGAGCCTGCCGCTTGATTTCTAATCAAACGATAATCAGTGGAGTTAGCACTTTGAGCATCCAATGCTTTTTTCAATTGATCTTCTGTTGCAGCACGACCGGATACAATCTTATTTGCATCCCAATCTTTATTATCAAGGCCTGTTACATAATTGCCTGTTTCGCTATCGCCAGCTGCGTTGTTAACAGTTTGACTACCCATAGTAGCGTCGCCTGCTTTCACAGTCTTAGCGGCTGTTACGGAATCAAGATTTTTAAGGTCTTTCGCCAATTGAAGTTCCAATTTGTCAGTGCCATCAGCTTTTACGTTGATGTTGCCGGATGCGCTCTTGAATGCAGCGGATTCAGCTTCAGTTACGCCTTCACCTTGTACTTTCACCAAGGAGTTCAATTTTTGTTTATTCACGGTACCAATGTTGTTACCAGTGAATTGTAAACCGTCCTCCATAGTCGCAACTTGGTGTTCGCCATTGCCGTCTTTGTAAACGATACGTGTAAGACCATTTGTACCATCAACGCCTTTTTCGCCTTTAACGCCTGTCATAGGATCGTCGTAACCAGGTTTCACGGACAAGTCGATACCATTAGTACCATTCACGCCGTTCGTTCCAGCAGGACCTGTCAAGCCGATGTGGCCTACGCCGTCCTTACCGGAAATAGAAACTGCTTCTTTACCGTTTTTATCAGTCACAGCTACCTTGCCATCTGTACCGTTCGCTGTGTCAGGACCTGTAATAGCTACGCCGTCCTTACCATTTTTGCCAACCTTCACAGATTCAGCTTTAAGGTTTTTGTTCATCTTCACGTCAATCGTCGTGTTACCTGTTGCCGCATCTTGATTGATGAAAGTTTTAAGGTTTTCACCGCTATAATCAGCGTCAGCTGCAGTACCTTCACCTTGAATTGTAACCGTGGAGCCTAATTTGTTAGTTTTTACGCCACCTACATTGGCATCAAATTTAAGACCTGTATTGATAAGTTCATTTTTAGCATCATGTAATTGACCGCCGTTTACAGCATCTTTAGAACCAGCCGCTACATTACCGTCTTTCAAGTTGGTAATCTTTGTGCCGTCCGGGCCTTCCAATGTTACTGTGTCATGGCCTGTGTTACCGTCATATTTTACGGAACGATCTTTTACATTATCTAGTTCAGTTTTAGACGCAATATCCTTAATCGTTACAGTTTTAACGTCACTGGATTTTTCGTCTTTTACTTTCAAGTCTACTTGATTGTTTTCAACCTTATAGGAACCATCTGCCACGTTGTTCGGATTAGCAATTAAGCGGTAATCTGTAGCACTTGCATTAGACGCTTTCAATGCATCGCTAACCTTCTTAAGTTGGTCTTCTGTCGCTGCGCGTCCTTCTACATACGTAGGATCTGAAATGTCCCAAGCTCTATTATCTAAGCCTGTTACAAAATTACCAGTTTGGTTGCCACCTTTTTTATCCGCTACCGTATGATTACCTACAGTGGCAGTGCCTGCTTTCACAGTGTCGGATGCCGTTACGGATTGCAAGCCAGTCAAGTTTTTCGCCAATTGCAATTGTAATTTTGCATTGCCATCAGCGCCAACAGCCGCAGAAGTAACACCGATATTATTGCCTGTCGCAAGATCAGAAGCGCTTGTTACACCACCGTTGATGTCCACTTGTTTGTTAAGCTTAACATTGGATGTAGCACCCATGTCACCTTTGAATTTAAGGCCGTCGTTCAAGGTTGCCACTTCTTCGTTGGAGCCATCAGGTTTTTGGTACGTAATACGTGTTGTAGTCGTGCCAGGAGCGCCGTCTACACCAGGTTGACCGTCACGAGTAACGGAAATGTTAGTTGTTACACCATCTTTACCGTTGATGCCGATTTTACCGTCTTTGCCGTTTGCACCGGTTGCAGTAATTGTCTCTACATTAAGGTTTTTACCAAGTTTCACATCAATTGTGCTGTCGCCGTTAGCGTCTTGAGAGATTTCCGTAATGATATTGGAGTTATCCCCTTTAACTGCTACTTTAGAGCCCAATTTATTTGTTTTTTCACCGCCGTTATTAGCGTCGAATTTCAAACCTTTGTCGATAAGATCTTGTTTAGTTGTATCAATCTTATTGTTTAACTCATTCTTGGTATTCGTAATTTGATCGCCAAGATCCTGCTTAACTTGATGTAATTGACCACCGTTTACAGCATCTTTAGAACCTGCTGCTACATTACCGTCTTTCAAGTTGGTAATCTTTGTACCGTTAGCGCCTTCCAAAGTTACTGTATCTTTGTCAGTTTCACCATCATATTTCACGGAACGATCTTTTACTTTATCAAGTTCTGTTTTGGACGCAATATCCTTAATTGTCACAGTATTAACTGTACCGGATTTATCGTCCTTCACTTGTAAATCAACTTTATTGTTATCAACCTTATAAGAACCATCTGCCGCATTGTTCGGATTAGCAATTAAACGATAATCAGAAGCACTTGCGTTAGCCGCTTTCACAGCATCACTAACAATCTTAAGTTGATCTTCTGTTGCCGCACGGCCAGATACATAGGCAGGATCAGTTAATGTCCAATTTTTATTGTCCAAACCGGATACAAAGTTACCGTTCTGAGTAGCACTTTTGTTATCTGTTACAGATTGGTTACCCATAGTAGCAGTGCCAGCTTTTACAGTCTTAGTAGCTGTCACCGTATTAACATTGATGTCTTTACCTAATGCAACCTTAATTGTTGTATCGTCGCCACTTTGTGTAATTGTAGTGTTGATGTTAGTGCCATCACCAGCTACTGTTACCTTGGAGCCTAATTTATTTGTTTTTTCGCCGCCATTATCAGCATCGAATTTCAAACCTTTATTAATAAGCTCCGTTTTTGTATTATCAAGTTCTGTTTTGGATGCAATATCCTTGATAGTTACAGTTTTCTTATTCGCAGGGTTTTTAGCATCTTGTACAGTTAAGTCAACTTTATTGCCAGATACAGTGTATGCTTTATCAGCAGCACTGCTGTTTTCAGTCAATTGGTAATCTGGAGCGTCTACGTCAACTTTATATGTTTTATATGTACCGTCAGTACCTTCTGTAATCGTTGTATTTTTACCAGCAACAACTTTTACTGCTTTTTGCGCTTCATCACGGATAACGGATTTACCGCCGTCTGTAATATTGGACAAGTCTTTATTTGCCGCATTGTCAATCTTGTTCTTAGTAGCATCAGTCAACGCTACATCGATTGTTTGGTTGTTAACAGATGTTGTAACATAAGAACCATCGCCTTTTACAGTCAATGTTTGGTTGTCCAATAAAACGTCATTGTTACCGCTGTTGCCGGCTACTTTCAAGTTAACATTGCGCAATTGTGCCACGTTAACAGCATCAGTATCCGCAGTACCTGCAGCCACATTTGTGATTTGACGAGTTTTTGTACCGCCGTCACCTACGGACACCGCACCCATAGTGGAAGTCAACGCAGCGCCTGTCAATCCGCTATATCCGTTTGTACGGCTGTCTGCAGTTTTCACATTATAGCCTGCTTTGCCTGCTGCAACGGAAGCAATGGAGTTTGCACCCAATGCAACGCCGTCATCTACACTGGATTTAGCTTTATAACCGATTGCAGTGCTATTCGCATTCGCTGCAGTTGCATCAGCACCGACAGCTGTCGCAAAGTTACCTGCTGCGGAAGTACGTACGCCGGCTGCTGTCGCATTATTGCCTGTAGCACCTGTGTTATCGTAGTTCGCATCGGCAGATGTGCCTTTAGCACTGAAGAAATTCGTTTGCGCCGCTTCAACAGCTTCTTTTACCGTATGATACGTGCTGTTCTTGATATTGAAATCAGGCGCTTTATATGTAGAACCATTCGCTTCATAGCCCGTATAAGTAGGACCTGCGATGGATTTTGCCAAGTTACTGTTTACAAATTTTAATTGTTTTACATTTGTTGCGTCAGTATCGTTTTCACCGCCCGCCACATTGATGATACGGCGTTCAGAACCTACGTTACCTACCGCAACTACACCGTTTGCAATATTGTTATTTTGTTGGTTAGTGAAAGCAGAGAAACCATTAACCAAGGCACCTCTTACTTCCGTACCAGTACCCAATGCCAAGGAATTATTGGATTCTGCAACGGCATTTGTACCGATAGCCATGGAGTTAGTACCTGTAACAGTAGCACCAAGACCGATAGCTGTCGTATTAGTATTGTTTGCTTTCGCTTCTTTACCGATTGCAATGGCACCATCTTTAGAGGCATTCGCCGAACCACCAAGTGCAAGCGCATCAGCACCCAAGGATTTAGCATTACCACCTAATGCGATGGAGTTGGATAATTTTGCTTGGGAAGAACTACCCATAGCAATAGCATCGGCACCAGCAGCATTAGAACTACTACCCATAGCAAAACTGCTTACACCACTTGCATTTGCACTTTTACCCATTGCCACCGCATTTTGTGCGGATGATTGCGCAGTATTACCGATGGCAAAGGCATTCTCTGCACTAGCATTAGCACTATAACCCATAGCTACCGCATTGGCGCCACCAGTGCTGGATGAAGAACCGAATGCCATAGAATCAGCTGCAGCAGTAGATGTTCTCGCCTTTGTACCAAATGCAAGAGAACGAACACCTTCTGTTACGGTATTACCATTGGCATTATATTGTGCACTAGGAGTACCATGTTGTTGACCAGGTAATTTTATAGTTTCTGCTGCACCGATTGCAATGGATTGATCCGCTTTTGCTGTAGCAGAATAACCCATGGCGAAACTACCATTACCCTTTGCCCAAGATGCAGTACCTAATGCTGCTGAGAATTCACCTTCTGCAGCGGATTGACGCATCATAGCCAAGGAGTTAAATCCGCTCGCCTTTGTAGCTGTACCAAGAGCCATAGCAGATGGTGATAAAGCCTGAGCATAATGACCTAAAGCAAAAGAAATACCACCTGTGGCCTGAGCATAGTTACCGATAGCTAAACCGGAATAATAAGTTGGATTACCAGTTTCCTGAATATTTGTATTTTTACCGATAGCAATGCCAGCAAAACTATTTTCTGTATAGTTACCTCTATCTGTACCATTATACAAATGACTATTATCAAATGGTGTCAGGTTCCCAGGATTTTGATAATTATATAAATAACTACCTTCACTATAAACTACATTACCAGTAGCATAACCAGCGCCATTTACATCATTAATCGTCATAGCAGTATATGTAGCAGCATTAACTGTAGTAATATTACCACCCATTAATAATGCAGCCACCGCCATAATCGCACTCATGCGTGCCCAGGTTGTACCGTTTTGTACGGATTTCACCTTACCGCCACCTGTTTTTACAATTTCAGATACTACAACGTAGCATTTTTTAGTCTTACTCCAAATCACATTATAAATTCGATTCATGATTATCCTTTCTTACCGAAACCTCAGTAAAACACATCACTTGTGTTGCATAATATTGCAAAGATAATAAAAAGAAGAAGTATAAAGATTGATTATCATCTACACTTCTTACACCAAATACTAGTATTCTCAATTACGATACGAATACTATAATTATTCATGATTCTTCATCATATACTCACCCACGGCAATACAATATCAAAAAATTTCTATCTTGTAAACGACTTTTTCATCTTTTCTTCATTTTTATCGTTTATTTATTTCATATTTAATACTTTTTAATTTTAAGAAATAGAATCTTCATCTTTCCTATCAAATATTACGATAAATCCACATATCGGAATATAACGATTATTGTAATTACGTAATCAATTTCATATTTTTAGACTTTTCAGTTTAATGCTTTTATAGATAAGATAATTTTATATACAGAAAATTTATCACCTACAGGTACACGAAAAAGCCGAGGCCCTAGAGCCTCGGCTTTCACAATATAAATCATATATATATTCTATTTTTTATTAATCCTTACACGTTCAATAGTTGGTTGTCCTTCATGATTCTTGGCAATAGTATCCACACGGAATAACGCCATTTCAGGACCAAATTCAGATACGAGTCGATCATCGACAACAACACCGTTTTGAATAGCTCGGTACACAATTTGAGCAAATTCATAACGGGTCAACATACGGTCTCCTCCGAATGTACCATCAGGATAGCCTTCCACAAGACCCCGTCGAGATAGATCGCTAACCGCCGCATATGCCCAGTGATTATTCGGCACATCAGGGAATAATGTGCTGCGGTCCGCCTTCATATTCGTTCCAGCCAAGCCATTCAAAAGAGCAGTCAACTTTTGAATCTGCGCATTTTGTACCGCTACAGTTTTCTTAAGTTCCAAAACTTCCTTACCGATAGCTACACGAGAACGAGATACATTACTGTGAGCACCTACTTTCACAGACATACCTGCATTTACAACGGTTTCGCCATTACCAACAGTAGATCCTACGCTAAACTGCAAGTCCTCATTCGGTCTGTAAAAAGCCCCCAATGCAGCGGCGTTGCCGTCATGATAGTGGCCATAACCAGCAGCAAAGTCCCATTTTGCATCAGGATCGAAATCCAACGGATGCAAGGCGGCAAGTGCAGCCGCTCCGGCCACAGATTTGTTAACCTTTTTATCGAGGCGAGCTACATTCCGCCCCATATTCGTTACATCCTGCTTGATATTAGTAATGTCGCCCTGAATATTGGTTACATTCTTTTTAATATTGGTCACATCACCTTGTATATTGTTAATATTTGTCGTGTTATTTGTAATCTGATTCGTTATATCGTCAGATAGGCTTACCTTATAATCCTTAGTCGTTCCGTTCGTCGTAGTTGTCACATTAATATGTTTACCTGCACTGACGGTAGTGGAGCCGTTCGCATTCACTTGATTTTGCAACTTTTTGAGCTGTGCCACATTCACCGCATCCGTATCCTTTGTGCCGGCTGCTACGGATGTAATCTGACGCGTAATATTTTTATCTGCATCACCGACAGATACGGCCGATTTAGTCGCCTTCCACGTAGAATCTGTATTCGTGGACTGTGCCTTTGTACTCGGATCATACCCAACGGATCCAGCCGCCACAGTAGCCTTCGATTCACTGCCCAATGCAACGCCATCCTCTACGGTTACATTCGTATTATGTCCGACAGCGACCGCATTATTAACAGATGTCGTAGTCTTGCTGTCTGTAGAACCGATGAGAACCGCATGATTCGCATCTTTTACCTCACGATTATCCCCCATCACAAGACCGTTCTTAGAATTAGTCACCGTATTTTCAGACCCTATTACGGTCGTATTGGACACCTTATCCGCCGTATTGTGAAAGCCCGTCAACATGGTATTCGTACTCTCATTGCCTTGAGAGCCAGTCAATGTGTTATTTACACCCATAAGTGCGGAGCGAAGTGTATAATCCGCCTTATTACCGCTACCAAATGCCATAGTAGAACCGCCACCGTTAGAATTTTTGACAGCAGAACGTAATTTCTCAGATAATTCCTTAGCGGAATTACCGCCCGAACTTGGCGCTGAAATACTGGTTACAGAATTCGTTATTTCATTCCCAGCACCAAATACGAGAGACCCATTGGAGTTAAAGGTCCGATTGGCAATACCAACGATACTATTCGCAACACCCGAATAATAGCTACCCGTTTTTGACTCAACACTATTCAATGCACCATTAATGGTGGCACCGAAATTCTTTGTAGAATTTGCAGCTCGTCCACCATTATAATCACTGGAGATAATATTATAAACGCCTGTACTTGTAGTGAAAGCCCCATTGCTAAAACTATTAGCACCAATTGTTGTTGTATAAACATTTAATGCATCTTTTCTTGTGGATGCACTATCTACCGTAGTATCTCCAAGGTCCCCTTTATAATTATGAGATCCAATCATGGTACTGCCGGTACGAGCAAATGTATTATCACCGATAGCGACACTACCTACCACCTTTGTAGGATCCGCAGGAATTCTGGCAGGAGAAAGCAGCCACCCGCTATAGGTCGTTTGCCCTAACGCAAAACTAGCCTCTCCACCACCGGCCATATTTTCAACCTTTGCATTTTTACCGATAGCTATACTACCGCCTTGGCTGGCATAGTTATTAATACCTGCTCCATTGCCGATAGCTACATCACCTGTAGCCGCACTAGCACCGTTCGAGTAAGAAATGCTGGCCCCTTTGCCAACGGCTACGTTTTCCGCCTTCGGTGCATTACTGCCCGTGCCGATAGCTACACCGTTACCACTGCCCGGTGCCACATCCACCGCTCCGGCCACATATAGGCTCGATAACAACACACCATTAATCAACACTGATAATATAAGTTTACGCTTGCTCATTTTATCCTCTCCATTCCCCAATGAATTCCACGCGTAACTAATTCTTCATTATATCTTCATGAACATTGTGCCACTCTTTTTCTATTTTGTAAACAAAATAAATTTTTATGAATTAATGTATAAAAAAGGAACTGTCTTTTCATATCAAATGACAATCATCTGATACTATAAAACAGTTCCTTATGTTGCTTTTATCTAAAAAATAAATATAGATTCTTATGCTACTTTTATCAAAATAATAAATATATATATTAATCTATCAATCAACGTGCACCGTATGTTGGCGGCGCACATTTTCCAACATATTCGCACGAACCGATACTTTTGTATCCGATCGATGGTTACCACCAAACCATGCCGTATCGACACCGGCTAGACGGAACATAATTTTTCCGTACGGACTGCCGTGCTTATGCTCCGGCTTGTTATAGCCCATGTCCACGGAAATCCTCGGCGTGAGCTGCAACTCCGTACCGATGCGCAAGCCATGCTTATCCTCACTACGCCGCAACTGCCAACGATAGGCTTCCATGTACACGCGCGCCCAACGAGCATTCTTAAAGCTAGTCCCATATTCCGCAGTATATCCGTTAGACACATTTTCCAAGCGTGACGCACCATCAAAGGAACGCTCGCTGGACACACCGCGATACCAGTTCATGCGAAACGCACCAATCCCCGACACGTACTCCAGCCCAACACTCATGCGACTGTGATTACCTCTGAACCGATGGTCATAAAACAGATTACCACCGTAATAATGGTCATCGTTCGCAGCAATTCGGCGATAGCCGATACCCACATTCGCCGTCGTTCCTGTATCCGCTGCATTCGCCAAACGCTCCTGTGTAAACCACACATGACGAGATGTCTCATCATAATGACCTAGCGGCTGCAAGGTTTCCACACCGTACAAGGGCTTCCAGTTTTTCTGAAAGCGCAATGACACGACGGTCCTCTGCATCCAGGGCTTCGCCTTCAATCCGTGCATTGCGGAATGAACACCCGTCATGACCACTGCCTGCAACGCAGAATTGACCGCATCCGTATCGGAATAACGAGTCGTCTTTTTATCTGTGGAGTCCGGCATCTCCAATCCGCCCTGACCGATGACATGATCTGGAGTATGAGACGAATTAACATGGAATGTATCTAAGTCGTCAGATAATACGACCGTACTTTCACTATGAACTTGTTTTACCGTAGTCCCCTGTATAGGCTGCGCTGTTCTGTCCACCTGTTTTCCCAACACGGGCATAACGGACATACACAGGATCACTACTAACACAACTATATATTTCATTAAACACTCTTACGTACAAACACACTTTTCATTACGCACATAATTATGTACTTAATACGTCATTACACACGATTACACACGCCGATGACTCATGATTTTATCATGAACAAAACATGAAATTATTTCTATTTTATATAAATATATAGAGGCTTGTCAATGCATATAGAATGCAATGTATACATATAAAATGCTAGAATACAATTTATAGAATAAATAAATATTTAAATTTTATAAATATGTGTCAAAGGTTTCTTATTAACTATAAATACCTATAGAATATATTGTATATTTATTAGAATTATGTGAATATTCTATTTACAATATACCTTTTTGGTATTATAGTAGCCATGTAAGTCTTTTTATGAAAGTTTTGTGAAAGTTTGTTTGTACACAAAGGAGTGTATACGATGAGTAAGAAACGTTTTGTATTAGCAAGTGTTGTAATGGTAGCTTTGTCCGCCTCAGTTTATGCGGCGCCGGTCAATATCGTTGATAACAACGGTAACATCGGCAAGGAAGGTCAAACTTTCACCGCAGGAACAAGCGGCAACATCACCCTCGGTGAGAACGCCGGTGCGGCGAACGGAAAAGGTAAGGGGCCCAATGCCCAAGGCAATAATATAGCCTTAGGTGCAGCTGCTGGGGCCGGCTCATCAGGCGGCGGCAATATCAACCTTGGGGCGAAGTCCTTCCGAGGCAGTACTGGCGATTTTAACGTAACCGTCGGTTTCGCCGCAGGTAATGCAAGCCAGTTGACGAACTCCATTGTCATGGGGACTCAATCAGGGGAAAACTCCGCAGGTGATAAAAACGTGTGGATTGGTAATTTTCAAGGTGCTAACAGTAAGGCCAGCAATTCTGTAGCCATCGGCTCGAATTCAACAGTAAACGGTCAGTTCGACCTTGCCGTAGGGCATTATGTGAATGTAAAAGCCGCAAAAGGTTTGGCTGTAGGCTCTTATAATACACTATCAGAGAAAGCGACCGCATCCGGTGTATTCGGCCAGGGCGAATACGGTAAAACAGCTATTGATGCAGCCAATTCTTACAGTATAGGTAATTAAAACCACATTTCTGGAGAAAACACCTTTGTTCTCGGCAATAATGTGACTACCTCTCTAAAAAATGGCGTTGTCCTTGGCAATGATTCCGCTGACGGCGATGTAGTCGGTACAGCAAGTCATACCTTTGAAAATGGTACTACCGTCAACTATGCCGGCACCGCCCCTGTATCAACAGTATCCGTAGGGGCTAAGGGCAAGGAACGGACGATTACCAATCTCGCAGCAGGTCGCGTGAGTGCTACCTCTACAGATGCGGTCAACGGATCCCAACTCTACGGCGTTCATCAAATGATTGATACCCTTGGTAAAAGTACAAGTCAACAGCTTAATAATTCTATTAGCACTATTGAAAAATCTGTACAACATGTATCTCAAGAGGTACAACGTGTTGAATCGGAATCCAATAAAGGTGATGCTCGTGCCGCTGCATTAGCTGCATTACATCCATTACCATATGATCCAGATAATCGCGTTCAATACATGGCGGGCTACGGTCATTATAAAAATGCAAATGCAGTAGCTCTAGGTGTAGGCTATTATCACAAAGATAATCTTTTACTCACCACTGGGTTTACGATGAACAATCACGTTATGGCCAATGTAGGTGTCACCTATAGACCAGGAAAGTCTTTGTCTACTGCTATGTCCCCTGCCTCTTATAACGCACTAGAACAACGCGTACAAGCATTAGAAACACAAAATAAAGATCTACAAGAAACAGTAAAACGCTTGGTAGACAAACTTGAAAAATAATAAGATCCCTTTATGGTAGTCCTTTGACTACTTTCACAAAAACACACTAAAACCAAAATACAAAAAGCTGTACACACATAATCGATTTTTGAACTACCTTTGATGTTACATTCGTTTTGACATCAAAGCCGTTCAGACTAATCTATGTATGTACAGCTTTTATGATTATTTATATGTAGTTATTATAATAATGTATTTCATCTCAATTTGACGATATATATTTTTATCCCTATAATATAGGTAGATAGCCAAGCGAGTGGTTCCGTTAGGCTCATCTCAAAACTATAAATAATTGATGAAATGGCCTTTCAGTTATCCAGTTACTGGTAACGAAGGGCTATTTGTCTTTTCCAAGACAAATAAGAGCCACAAGTGCTCCAAAGGCAATAACTACAGTTATTACCTCTAGAATTAGCATGATTAACTCATAATCACTCATAGACACCCCTCCCTTCATTAACGAAGAGAGGCCCAACCTCGTTGGCTATCCTAATCCTATTATAAGTCGAACTAATGCTCGATACAATAAGAAACGTTTTAAAGAAATATATGAATGAATCAATAGACGACTTTACCTGTCATGCAATTATCGATGTACTAAAATCGCTCCTATCTATTAATAATTCGCTTAAAATTTATGTGTAAATCCTGCATTTACAGACCAACCGGCCTTATAATCACCAGATAGACCTGTACTAATATCAGCAAAGATGCTGTTATTTGCATTAAAACCGTAGCGACCTCCAAAGGCTAAATCTGTCCAAGTGCCTTTAATGTCCTCGGAAGTGTATTTAGTAGTAGCACCACTAGTATATGTAGTTTTTACTGTACCAGAGAATGCATGGTTAACACCAAGACGAGTATATAGATTACCTGCGCCGAAATGTTTACCGATTTCAAGGCCAAGACCGCCTACTGTACTGCTCACACCAGACTGATCTACTTTCATACTGCCAGCATTGAAGCTATCACCACCAAAGTGAGTATAGCTCAATTGTGCTTGTGGCTCGATATATGTACCATTAGAAAGTTTCACGGTTTTACCATAGCGTGCACCAATTGTATACGCATTAGCTTTAGTCTCACCAGAAAATTTTTCACCAATCTCATTACGAACAGTGAAATCGTTAGATGCACGACCTACTTGGGACTCAATATGGATATATTGGTTGTTACCAAGATTTTTCAAACCATACGCACCAACAGCAAAGGCTTTTTCCTTACCAGAGCCGTTGAAAACGTAATCATCGTTACCACGAAGATAAGAAACTTGACCACCTACGGTCCAACCGCTACCAGTTTTAGCATCGTAACCACCTTGGATACGCGTGTATGTTGTATCTGTATCGATTCCGCTTCCATTAAAGTTGTATTTACCTCCACCAACGCGAGCCCAAATACCTGTTGGTTCACCTTGTTGTAATACGCGTGAACGATACATATTATCTGTCAACGTTCTCCAACCATTAATATTACTCATGATGGCGGAACGAGTACCACGCATATGTGGCGTATCAAAGGCACCCATATTGACATTCATCTGAGGATTCTGCTCAAGAGCTGGTACTTGTTTTTCCTCAGTTTTTGGAGTCGGTTGCGGTGTTGGTTTCACTTCCGGCTTAGGTGTTGGAACCGGAGCCGGTTTTACCTCAGGCTTCGGAGTCGGTTGCGGTGCTGGTTTCACTTCCGGCTTAGGTGTTGGAACCGGAGCCGGTTTTACCTCAGGCTTCGGAGTCGGTTGCGGTGTTGGTTTCACTTCCGGCTTAGGCGTTGGAACTGGAGCCGGTTTTACCTCAGGCTTCGGAGTCGGTTGCGGTGCTGGCTTTACCTCAGGCTTAGGCGTTGGTACCGGAGCCGGTTTCACCTCAGGCTTCGGAGTCGGTTGCACCTTACCATACTCATATTTACCCTGACCATTTTTATCGGCCTGCCACGTAACAGCACCTTCCTTAGCATAACCTTCGGTTAATACTTTAAAACGCGCAGATTCAGCACCTTCAGAAGCAATAGCAACCGTGCCTTGAAGATTTCTTTCACCATTTACATAATTATGGTAGTACACCTTATGCGCCAAATTATCCAAAACTTTATTTACATTGTCCTCAGTAGACAAGTCTAAGCCCTTACGACTCGTGTACATATGAGCACCGGAATTAGGTGCCGCACTTGTAATATGAACATCACCACCCCAGAATGATTCTGGAGTCAATCCATTTACAATATTTTCACGCTCTTTATAACTTGGATCCTCTTTATCATCATACTCACCATTTGGATCATACACAAAATTTACATGGCCTTCTAATTTATCAATGTGAATTTCATTATGCTCACTTTGAGTTACTATGGATTCAAAATTACGATTTTTTGAACCGACCAAACGATGTACACGGCTTGGAGTTGTCATTGTGCTATAACTAGTACCATTCAAACCGCCTTGATACATATGGTCCCAATAACCACGATCACCAAGAAATACATTGATATGGTTTGGCTGTTTTGCATTCTTATCTGCTAAGTTGAGAGCAAAGCCAGTCCATAGTACTTCATCACTATCTACACCGATATTAATTTCAGATGGATGTGTATTGCTACCATCGATACGTACATCGCCTTCAATGGACATATCATGGCCAGTAAAATTACCCTTATTACCATCTACGCCGAGATTTACAGTACCGCCTTTAGCAATAACAAGTGGATTACTGTCACGACCAACTTGAAGATCGCCATTTTTAATATTCACAGTACTTCCATTTTGACTAGTAATGATAGTCTTTCGTCCATCCATTAGTCTACCAGATACATAATCTGCATTAATAGTACTCTTATTATCTGCATCAATTCCAAACAGTGTCCCTTGTACCTTTCCCAAGTTTAAAGTTTCACCTTTAACAGCACTAACAACAGGATATTCTGCCATTACATACGGCACTACAGAGCTAGCAATCGTCAGGGCAATCGCTAAGGATAAATTCGCTTTACACATGCGTTTCATAATAACCCTCTCTTATTCACACTATAAATTATAATTAAACATTTTTAATTATAATTTATAAGGCTATTATTGTAAACATAAGAAAACTGTTTCATCATCAAAAAATAATAAATAACAAAAAAAGGCGGCACCTAAGTGCTGCTCATAATTATAAAAAAATCTATTGAAAGCTATATTATCATTTATTCGAATTTGACGATATATATCTTTATCCCTTTAATATAGGTAGATAGCCAGACGAGTAGTTCTGTCGGGCTCATCCCAAAAGAATAAAGAATATGATGGAATGGCCTTTCAGTTCTCCAGTCACTGGTAACGAAGGGCTATTTTCTTTTTCCAAAGCAAAAGAAAAGGCAGAGATTATGTAACATGTCCTCCATTACTAGATGTTCAGTAATGGAGGACATATCAATAATTCCTGCCTTTTTTGTTTATCTACGGGCCACGCGCATGGCTGCCATCATGCCTGGCGACTTCCATACAGATTGGCCATTATCCGATACGAGTTTATTATTATCGTAAAATACGTCTGCATTGTAATAGTTGTCATCACTAGATGTCACTTTGTAGCTAAGACCTGCTGTTGTGTACACCGTAAAGTTGAGTATATCCCCCACCCGTTTTACAGAGTCTTGATCTACATACCAGCTATTACCGAGATATGTCGTAGCATACACATCTTGACGAGCTTCTACATCATTTGTGCTAATGCCAATTAATACAAGCAATACCGCTAACATATACAAGAATTTACGCATTATAATTACCTCCCGTTTTATGGTAAGAATACTTATATATTATACCAAAAAACACCGATAATCGCATTATAATGGCAGTACTTTCTCAACCCTTGACTGAATCCGGTCTAGGCTTGGCGTAATTGCTTTCATCACAGGTTTTTCTATGAAAGCTAACCGCACATAGTCTACGGTCATACCGACGACAAAAATGAGCGCCACTACAAAGATTGCATACAGAGGTAATAGTATTGAATCATAGTACTGATACGTTGCCAATACATTGTCCCACATATGATGAAGGAATAACCTATTGTCATGCAATAGGTATATACCAAAGGTAGTAGATGCTACCACATTAATCCAAGGACGATAAGTGATCTTTGCTTTCAAAAAAATAGTAAATAACCCAATACCTAATAGCAATTGAAAGAAGCCATAATCATTTTGCGTAAAGTAGAAAATCTGTTTCATATACGCTGGATTCGTCATGGCTAGTACATCGACAAAGATGTCCCCTAGAAAGGCCCCTACAAAGCCTATGGCGCTAAATATAATACCTATTTTCTTTGTTATATGTGAGCCGTACAGCTTGATGTACGCCCCCATCGAATAGAATACGACAAAGGAAAAGATATGTTTGAATCCAAAGGTGGTATGCGGTACATTAGGCCACAAATTCAATGCCGTCGGTATTAAGAACCAAATTACCGTGGAAACCACTAGAAGCATAACGTAGTATTTACGCTGTAGCCAACGAAGTACTCGATTAATAATAGGCGTTAATAAATAGAGTACTAAAAAGTTCTGGGCGAACCAACTCATGGCACCAATGGGCAATAGCGCAAGTATCATATTCCTTGACGTCACCGTATCAAGTCCTAAACCCATAGCCACGCCCAACATGGCAATGCTGTAAAACCATATTTGCCCTACTAACTTGACAAACTTGTGCAGCTTAAAACTACTAGAAACCATGAAATAGCCCGTTATCATAACAAAGGCAACTACACCAGCCTTGCCTCCAAGTCCAAATACTTGGAGAAACACCTTATTAAACGTTAAATCTGGCGTAAAGGGGAAACAACCATGCACGCTAAAATGGTGCATAATAATTAGTATCATCGAAATGATACGCAACAATTCAATATTGCTCGCTCTCATTCTCTATACCTCATATTCTTCCTCTCAAACTATATGAATACTACGCCAACTGGTAACTACCATGATGACTTGTATACATCATAAAATACATGAAATATATGAGAATGTTGTGACAAATTTTACACATAAAAAAGGCAGCTGATTATACACCAGCTGCCTTTTTATTAAGCTATACTTATTACGATAATAATTAATGTACAAAAAATCAGCATTTTGTACATCAATCTACTATTTAGAAAAGTGATGTTCAAAAATCCTTACTTTTGAACATTAATTTACTAAGGCTTGTTATTTATCAATACGATAAACATCCTCTTTGAACAAGTGAATCCCTATTTAGATTATAGTCATACCACGTACATATTAGAAAAGTCATCTAATCAACTAATACTTTTTGGCAATCGTATTTTCATTTTCCTACCACTTATAAGCTCCTCTATTATTAATTTCTTGATAACAGCACATTTCTTTATCGTATCAAAAATTGTAGCAAACATAATACCTGTACATATACAATTTATATGTTACTATTCTCATAAAATTTAATATAACAAATCAAAATTCCTACAAGGGTTGGATACGCTAATATAAATTCATTACTCATAAAGCATACAATCTGACCAAAGAATGCTACTAATAAATAAACTAACGTCGGATTTTGTATATGTCGTCTAATTCTATATGTTTTATATAAAATATATAAAATTGGTGTAATAAATAATAGTTCCCCTATAACACCAAACCAAGCCAATATGGCTGCAAATTCGTTGAGTACAGGGTATTCAAATGCTAAAAACCCCTTTCGTAACACATCCTCTGTCCATTGCTTAACCTCTCCACTATCTTTAGCAAAATCCGGGAATCGATCCACCATATAGTTAGAATGCAAACCTCTACCAACACCAAACAAAGGGTAATCTAGACCTACTTTAAACATAGCTACCGTATTACCAAATCTTGCTGAGTTAGACCGTGAGCTCGCATTACTAACAGATTTAACATTACTATCAATATAGTTATCTAGCGCTTTTTCTACCGATACAGCTTTAGAGGTTTCATCAACAGTGTTTATTTCTGAAATACTTGCTCTAATAAAAGGGCTCGCCACGGAGTCTCCCACAATGACAAACGAATAACTTAATACACTAAGACCTACGGTGAATAAACAGATTTTCCACCAAGACGTATACCTAAATACAAGACTAAGCAGTACAAATGTAACCAATTCAAATAGATAGATAACTACACCAGTTCTTGCTTTGGTTAAGAAAATCATAGAAATCAATAGAAATGCTAATACAATATCGAGTTTATTTTTGGCATTCACATAATGAATACCTAATAATGGAGCTAAAAATACCGCAATCATACTAAAATAGGATGGTTCTAACGCAAAGCTTCTAAGTTGGCCTGGCCATAATTCTGGAGGCCACCAACCACTTTGTACAACAGGATCATATAAGCTATTATTAATAGTTACTAGTATACTAGCTAAATAATCCGAACCACTCCATAGCCAAGAAACCTCTATAACAGAGTAAGCTATACATAGAATTGTTAATATTCTTGCAGCATTAACAATGGTATCAAGGCCTTTTTTATAATCATCTTTATAAAGATTAAAAATGATTAAGAATAAACCAATTAATGGGAATATAAAGTTTCTGAATAAATACCAAACTAAGGACACCATCAACTTTACTTGTAGAACAAATTCATTACCTACAAATGAAGGGAATAGAGTATATAATTTTTGGACAACGGATGTATTGATTAAGTACGTATAAATTACAGTATCGTAAAAAGGGAAAGAAAATACCCCCAATATAGTACAAAAAACAATCCAAACAACAGATATTATAAAATACAGTTTAAATGGAACCTCTGTCTTCTTTTTCCATATGCTATACACAATAAATAAAAAAATGGAAAAAAACAAAAATACCATCGACAGATTATTTCCCATCGAAAATAAGGTATACCGATCTGGTATCCGCATTAAGGGTAATGAAATTATCATTGCACAAAGCAAAATCTCTTGAATTTTATAATATGCTAAACTAATCATATTGAAACAAACCTCTCAAATCTCTCAAACTACTTAATACCTCTTAAAAGAGTTGCTTCCTTAATAAACCTCCCATAATACTCATAATTAAAAATTCTGTTAATAGCATTGTTATTGCTACTCCTTTAGCCCCCCACAAATAACACAATGGAAATATAGATATCAAACTAAAGAAAGCTCCCAATACTAGAGTCCGACTATAAGCACTATTCATATTAAGGGGTAACATCGTTTCTTCACCAAATACAGTACTAATAGCAACAGCTAATGGAACAAAAGACAAGATTCGTAATACATCAACAGTTAAATCATAATCAGCTCCGAACAATAGCCTAACTATAGTATCTGAAAAGAAAAATAAAGATGTACAACCAACAAGGCCTACAATCAAATACAGGAATAATTGCTTTTTAATGAACTGTAATCCCTTGGGAATATCATCTCTCATCATCTTACTTATAAATGGATATATTGCATCACTTACAGCATATATACCTCTTCGAACACAGGTAATTAATTTATCAGCAGCACTATAGTAACCAACGATAACATTATTCGTAAGCATACCTAATACTACTACATTAGTTGCAGTGTACAAGTTAACTGCCAACGAAGATACGAATATAGACCAGCCTTCTTTATAAGAATTAATAATCTCACCCATAGGTGGCAATTTGAATAATCCTGTATAGTGTTTTCTTAACCAAACTATTGAAAAAATACCTGCAATTAATGGAGTACAAGATTGTAAGAATGCAGCAAGTATATAATCATCTGGAAATTTTACAAGTAAAAATATACCTAGCATTGTACAGATACGACCACTCATATTTAAGATGGTAATATACCGCATCTTCTGTATGCCCTGGAAAAACCATACAGGAAATAAAACATTGCCTATAATTCCACAGTACATGACCTGAAATAATAATATATCAATCGTATTTCCTAATAATATGCGTTGTAGATTATAAATAGCAAAAAATACCGCGGTAATAAATATCAATATACATACTTTTCCATAAAAATATTTGGCAAATAGAGAGCTTATGTTCTGTTCTTCAGCCTGTGCTATTGCCTTTGGCGCTGTTAAGGAATAACCAAAATCTACAAAAATACGGAAATATTCCATAATCCCCTGCATAAAGGCAATCATCCCAAAATGCAATGGTCCTAATACGCGAATCAAATATGGTACTAAAATAAACGCTAATATATATTCTAAAGCGCGCAAGGTCAGTAAAGAAAATATATTCTCTATTAATACGGAGTAACTCTTTCTCACATTACCCATCCTCTAACATTAATATCTATTAAATATTACTAACTATACTTTCATAATTAGAGAAAACCCCATAGTATTATCAATAAAAATATAAAGATAATCTCTATGGGCTTTAATTATATGTAATATATAATCGTACAAATATGACTATGATTCATATTTAATAATACAATTTAACCAATAGCCTTTTTATATATTGTTTACACTTCCACATTGGATTATGGCTAGTATCAGCCGTATGATCTAATACATAGTGTTTATATTGAATTAGTAAATCATTGTACTCTTTCTTACATTTATTGGCACAGACTCTACGAGATAATTCCACATAGGAATTTAAAAGATATAATTGCAGCTCATTCTTTACACTACTGCAGTGATTCATAAGATAATCACTCATATATATGTGGGACTCTATTGTATCTATCATAAAACGTCTAGTGAAAGTAGCCATTATACTACCTGCGCGTTGTACATAATAATAAAGTGGTTCATTTACTGTTACTATACTATTAGCATTCAAAAATAACATGAAAATAGTAAAATTATCTTCTTGAACTCGTCCCTTTGGAAAACGAACTGGCACCACTCCATTGAATAAATCCAATTTAAAAATTTTATTCCATACTACATTTAAATCAAATGGTTCCGTTTTTAGTAGATAATACCGTAACATATCCATGCCTGTAAAAGTTCGTTTATCATATTGAACAGACATAGTATGTATACTGATATCATCATCACCTCTATAGATATAATAATTACAAGATACTATATCAGCATTGTTATTATTCGCTACAGTAATCAGTCTTTCACACATTATATTTACAATAAAATCATCACTATCAATGAATAAAATATAGTCCCCTGTAACATGATCTAAACCATAGTTACGAGCATCGGAAAGCCCCCCATTCTCTTTGTGAAAGACCTTAATTCGTTTATCCTTCGCCGCATAAGAATCTGCAATAACACCACTACAATCCGTTGCACCATCATCAACTAGAATAATTTCTAAATTCTGATAGGTTTGATTTAGTATAGATTGAATGCATCTGTCCACATATTGTTCAACATTATAAATGGGAACAATAATAGAAAGTAAAGGTTGCATAATTTAATCCTTTCGATCTATCTTATACGCAATAATATTGTGTCCACAGCGTTGGTTTTCAGGAGGCATCTTCATATAATCATCATACATATTGTCTAGATATTCTCTCCAACAAGACATAACAGAGAATAATTGGTCTTCGAACTCAATAGTAGTCATTTTCTCAAAATCTTGTTTAAGTAATCGCTCCTTTACACCTTCACCCCAAGCAATTACACCAACATGCTCTGATGTAGTGTAATCATAGGATTTAGCTAACTGATCCATGATATCAATACAATGCTGTTTACCAAATAAACGACATAATGGCACAACAACTAATTTGCCTAAAGCATGGATGAGAGATTGACCCTTAAACAGCTTAGCACTAGCTAATGTAAGTATTCTTTGATAAAAAATCGATTTATCATAAATCTCTTTCATGATGGACATATCTTCACTAAATCCATCAACAGGGAAAATATCTATCCACAAATACTTACTACGCAATGTATTAGAATATGTGTTTTCACAAGGAATGTTTTTATTAATTATAGCTGCATAGGTTGCATCCAAGCTATAATTAATAGGATTGGCGATTAACTCTAATCCATCATGATCATAATGCTCTTTTAACGTTAATAACCGTTCATAATCAGGTCTAGGCATGCAAACATCAATATCATCATCCCAAGGTATAAATCCTTTATGTCGAGCTGCACCTATTAATGTGCCATAACACAGACTATATTTTAAATTATATTTTTTACAAAATTGGTCAAAATCTTTGAGTAGATTCAACTCTTCTAATTGGACTTCACGTAAAGATAATTGTTGCATACTCATCCAACCCTATACTAAATAACAGTAACATCTGTATTAGATACAAATTTATCGAGAACACGCACCTCTTCAATCATATCTTGATGGCTCATTAAGAAACTTTCAGAATTCTTTCTAATACATGTTAAGAATTCAACAATCTCATAGCGTAAACCTTCCCCTTCAAATTTATAGAAGTATTTTCGATTCAAGTTCACATCTTCAAAACGCAATTCAAAAAATTCTGTTTTCCACCAAGGCGCTGGTACGTAAATATACCCTTTTGAACCAGATATAACTAAATCACCTTCTGCTTTGGCATTAATAGCTACTGTAGCAGAAGCCATAGCATCATCATAGACAAAATTAATCTTTGATAAAATATCGACATCATCGACTTTATGGCTTATAAAATCAACATGATTATAATCAAAACCCAATAATTTAAAGATTGCTAATAAAGGATATGCAGCGAGAGATAAAATACTGCCCCCTGCTATCCTAACTTGATTCTCTAAATCATCGCCTAATACCTGTGTAAAATTGGCTTCCACATTAAATATCTTACCGATTTGCCCACTACGTGCCATGGCTATTAATTTACTAAAAGCAGGACTATACGCTGTCTTCAGTCCTTCCATTAATACTAAGTTGGAAGTTTTCGCCAAGTTCATTAAACGTAATGTTTCATCAAGGTCACTGCTAAATGGGAATTCTGTTAATACATGTTTTTTGGCTTGTAGTGCTTTTTCGATATAAGTTACACGTTTAGATAATGGCATATTAATGTATACCGCATCTACCTCATCTAGCAATATTTTAGATGAACTAAATTGCTCTAAATCATTAAACTGATGTGATTTATAGATAGTATCAACCGCATCTGTTTCTGTGTAACCACCTATAATATCAATACCACTTACAAATTTAGCTTCATCTAAAAATCTATCTAAAATAACTTCATTACCGATAATACCCAATCTAACATTCTTGGAATTTCTGATTTGAGTACTAGAAATGCCTTGTGTTCTTGGTAAGTAAACTACCTTACAATACTCATTTAAATAATCAAAATATCCTTCCCAATCAGATCCCACAGTAAATATATCTATATTAAATCGTTTGATATCATCTATTTTTTGTCCAAAATATTCTTCTACTACGATTTCATCTGCAAAACCTGTAGCGCGCACATTATCAATACGCGTCATCAAAGAATCACGAACATTAAATTTGCCTCTAGATTTATCAAAATAGTCAGACGTAACCCCAACAATAAGGTAATCACCTAATGCTTTTGCATTTTTTAATAAATTATAATGTCCCTCATGAAACAAATCATATGTTCCATATGTTATCACTTTTACCATATTATTTACCTGTAATCTCTTTAATGACTAATTTCATTGTTTCTACAAGCATTATATTATCCTCAATAGTCGTATCACCAATATGAGCAACGCGTAGGACATAGTCTTCATTAACCCCACCTGTAGGATTTACAAAAATATCATATTTGTCCTTCAAGATTGTAAATACATCTTTAGCAATTGGTTGTTCAAAACGGATAGGCGTAACCGCATTACTAATAGTGAAAGTAGGAAGAGATACTGGTAATTCTTTAATTCTATTTCTAAAATCCTTCGCCACACTATCAATACGAGCTAAATAGTTTTCAAAACCTTCCTCTTCAATAAGATGTAATGCCTTATTCATTTCTAAACATACCCCAACAGCAGGTGTGAATGGTGTTTGACCTCTTGTAAAATTCTTTACATATTGGTTGAAATCAAAGTAAAGATTCTTAATATGATTATTTTTTACACGTTCTTCATATAATCTGTCACTAATTACAATAGGAGATATACCTGGTGCAATACAAAGTCCTTTTTGAGAACTTAAAATAGTAACATCAATATTATTACCAGCCATATCATAATGATCAATTAAGAATGAACTAATTGCATCAATCACCAAGTACGCTTGCTTCTTTTTAGCAAAGCTACTTAATAAATTAATATCATATAACTGTGCTGTAGAAGTTTCATCAATATTAGCAATAACAAAAGTAAAGTCTTGTTCTTCTACTGCAGTAAAGTGTTTAGCAGTCAACTCCTCACCATCGTCTAGTTTAATCACAATATGAGGGATCTCATGGAGTTCACATAAATCAACAAAACGTTGACCAAAAGTACCACCATTAATAACTAGTACATGGTCAGTTTCATTCATACAATTCATAATAGTAGCTTCTAATGCGCCTGTACCAGAAGCTGTTAAGTAGATGGATTTATAGCTTTCTGGTGCATTCATAAACTTTTTAAGCAGTCTATCTGAATCTAACATAACTTCAGAAAATTCCGTTGTTCTAAAATAAGGAACTTGTTGATGTCTTACATCAAGAATTTCCTTTCTCATTTGTGTTGGTCCTACTGTAAATAGTTTCATAGTCTAATCCCCCTCTTATTGTTTCCAATACACTCTATAGTTATGATGTGGTACCTGACGATCTTCAGGTGGTGCTTCCATATAATTATTGTACAAATGACTTAAATAGAAATCGCTATCTGTAAGTCCCCAAAACTCAGTATCCTCAAAAGGATATAAACTTCTATTATCAAACAAGCTCTTTTCATATACCTCTCGTTTATTACCACTTGCACAATCAACAAGAACACTTATGTATTTCGCATTGGAAAATGGATACTGTTGTGCATCTTGGTTGATTTTTTTGATTAAACTTATAGTTGGCAAAAAATGCATTAAGCCGATAGCACCAAATTTTAAAACTGTCCGAACATAACCTTTTAACTTAGCAAAGCTACCTTTAGAATCTACATAGCGATTACTGAATGTAAACTTCATAGAAGAGCCATGGAATAACAAGTTTAAAAGTTGTTGGTGTCTAAAAAGTTTTTGTTGAGCCTGTGTATCATCTGGTAACCCATCAATAGGAAAGATATCTATAAATACACCGGCTTTATCAAAATTACGCCACAATGTATTATCAACCATAACTGTTTCTTGATCAAATACCTTTGCCATTGTATAGGTGTATTTATCATCATTTTCAATAGAATATACTTGATATCTTGGATTATGGTCATTATATAACTTAATAAAGCGATTATAATCATCCCGTGGCATCATGATGTCAATATCATCATCCCATGGAATAAAACCTTTATGTCTAACGGCACCCAACATCGTTCCATAAGCTAATACATATCGAATATCATGTGTATCACAAAATTGTGCCAAATCTTTTAAAATATCTAAAGCGACACCCTTAATCTCCGAAAATCCAATTTCTCGCATCAAAAAAATTCCTCCATAATACAAATAGGTCTATTATTTAAAGAATTTTCTTTTTAAGAATAATCCACCTTTTTTCAACCAGTTTTGTGGCTCCATAAATGATACGTTTTGTTCTTTATAGCTAATATTATTAGCTTCAATCCATACATCAAGCAAGATTTCACTAACAAAGCCATAGATACGTGCTTCATACGTATCATAATCAGAAATATCAACACGTTTTTCAATTTCTTCTAAGATGGAAAACATCCATTCACAGTATTGATCAAATAAATCTCTACGCATAACAAACATGTTGAACATATGAGCCCAAGTGCGATTGCATACCTTTGTGAAAGCAGCGCTATATTCGGGATATTGTTCAGCGATGATTTGCTCTGCCGCATCTAATCCTGAGCTATGGTGGGCATTATTATAGTGAGAACGATTAGACTCAATATAATATTTACGCTTATCTGCTACTACTACAGGATATTGTGAAAGTAGTTTCTCCCATTCTGCACCCGTCAAGATTTGATTCTTTTTATCTTCTACGGAGCGCACCTCTTTGCGCGTAAAATAACGTCTGTAATGAACAAGACCAATATAGTCCGCGTCAAGGTTTTTCCATGCCCAATAGAGACCCGTCAATTCACAGTAATTAGCATTCTTTGAAGATATATTATCTCCAGTATTATCTCCAGTATAACCAATATCGGCCTTGCCTTCTCGTCCTACATGGATCGGCATATATACAGAATCTTCAGGCATCCAATATTGTTTATGTGTAGCAACTAAAATCTTTATATTCACTAGTACTCTCCTACATGAGTTGTATATTATTAACACTCTTCTAGTACAATATGATAAATTATCTATGCTAACTCTTTTTCTACCAAAGTTAAAGCACTAGCAATGACCTTATCCATATCGTAATATTTATATTCCCCTAAACGACCACCAAATATTACATTAGAAATCGCTTCAGCCTTTTCAACATATTTAGCATAAAGATCCAAATTCTTTACGTCATTTACCGGATAATATGCTTCTTCACCGATTTTCCAGTCCTTTGGATATTCTTTTGTTACATACGTAACGGGCTGTGTACCAAATTCAAAATGCTTATGTTCAATGGTACGAGTATACGGAATTTCACCTTCCGTATAGTTCACCACCGCAACGCCTTGATGATTTTCCTCTTCGAGACGCTCAGTTTCAAAGTGAAGACCACGATACTCTAATATCCCTTCAGAATAACCAAAGTATTCATCTATAGGGCCTGTGTAGATAATCTTATCTGCTAAAGTTTCGTATTCATCGCGATGCTTGAGGAAGTCTATGCCAAGACGCACTTCAATACCTTCTAACATGCGTTCAATCATCTTAGTATAACCGCCAATAGGGATTCCTTGGAAACGGTCATTAAAGTAATTGTTATCGTATGTATAACGCACTGGCAAGCGTTTAATGATAAAAGCTGGTAACTCTGTACATTTACGGCCCCATTGTTTTTCCGTATACCCTTTGATAAGCTTTTCGTAAATATCAGTACCTACGAGGCTGATGGCTTGCTCCTCCAAATTCTTAGGTTTCCCTGAGATGGCAGCTCGTTGTTTAGTAATAATATCTTGTGCCTCTTTTGGAGTTCGAATATTCCACATTTTAGAAAACGTGTTCATATTAAACGGTAAATTGTACATCTCTCCCTTATAATTTGCTACAGGGCTATTTACATAGTGATTAAATTCTGCAAATTGATTGACATAATCCCACACATGTTTCAAGGATGTATGGAAGATATGAGCACCATAGACGTGGATACTGATATCATCTTTGCTTTCACAATATAGATTACCTGCTATGTGATTGCGTCGGTCGATGACAAGTACAGATTTACCACGCTTGTGCGCTTCATGGGCAAATACTGCACCAAATGGGCCCGCCCCTACTACTAAATAGTCAAATTTTTTATTCATATATATCCTTATTTTTTCATTCCAAGACATAGTAATCGTGAATAATGATTTTTTCCTAAGATATAACCTATCAAAATAGATAGAGTTGTAGATGCTAAGAAGCAAACAATAAAGGCTTCATAATACAATCCTAGCTTAGACCAAAGTATAATTCTAAATGGGATTTTAACAATATCACTAAAGATATATATATCCATTGAAACGGTACCTAAAAAGACTAAAAGTCTTTTATATAGACCAACTTTAGATTGAATTTGATCAGCAATATAATGTGTAATATTAATCCCCGAAACTGCTGTTATAAGAGTAACTATTTTAAAAGCATTCATATCATGAAGTAATGCATAATTACCTACAATAAAAATCACCATAGATGTAAGTGCTATTACTGTAGATTTCATATGATCCAATAGCATATATTTCTTTATATATAAGCCTAGGATATAGAAAAACTGAAAATACAATATCTTTGATACCATAGATACAGAGAAGATATTTAATACATCAGAAAAGATTCCAACAATGAAAGATATTAGTAATAAACCAAAATTTACACGCTTAACAAAAAAGGCAATGAGGATTGAAATAAAGAATAGACAATATAAAAACCAAAGTTCTCCATCCGGATTAATACCAATAAATATTTTCCATATATCCTGCGCATTTATTTGTTGATTTGCAAATTTTGATAAAGCTAATTTGAAAGGAAAATATAGTATTCCAATTGTAAAATATGGAACCATCAAACGTATGCTTTTATCTTTTATAAAAATCTGAAAGCCTTCTTTCAAAGGTATATGCATAAAATAACCAGCCACAAAGAAAAAAACTGGCATATGGAAACTGTAAATTATCGTTCGCATCAAATATAAAGGATAACTAGCAATTCCACTAGCACTTGCTTGATCCGGTACAGAATGGCCCAAAACAACAAGTAAAATTGCAATTCCCTTCATAATATCAAAACTAGTATCCCTCATAATAACGGTTAATAGGCCCCTTTCGATTTAGCAACAGCCAATACAGTTTTCAACAGATATACAATATCGATCCACACGGACCAGTTGTGAACATACCAAGAGTCCATTAACACCCGTTCTTCATAGGTGGTATCACTGCGACCACTTACTTGCCAAACACCGGTAATCCCTGGTGGTACAAGGTAAAAGTCATTAATATAATCGCCGTATTTTACAATTTCATCTCGAACAATAGGTCTTGGACCTACGAGGCTCATATCCCCAACGAGAACATTCCATAACTGTGGCAATTCATCAAGACTTGTCTTTCGAAGGAATTTCCCGATTTTTGTAACACGAGGATCATCCTTTAATTTAAAATCCCGTTCCCATTCTTCACGGGCAGCTGGGTTATCTTTTAGATATTGCTCCAAAGCCTCTTGCGCATTTGGTACCATAGATCGAAATTTGTAACAAGAAAATGATTTCCCACCCTGTCCAACGCGTTTATGACCAAATACGATAGGTCCTGGAGAATCTAAGTAAATCAATATAGCAATGATAGCGAGAATTGGTAAGATCAAAATACCACCACATACAGTAGCTACTATATCAAAAATACGTTTGAAAATACGGTTAGACTTGCGTGCTAGGTTATTTTGTACACGCAATATGACGGCTTGCTCTTCCATCATGCCACGTGCTGTAATATTACTGGCTGGTAAACCGAATAATTCAGGAACAAATGCTACTCGTTTTACTAATACTTGTAATCGATTAATCAGGGATACTAATTTTTTAGACTCAAGTCCGGGAGCACAAATCAGTACAGTTTGAACGCCTGTATCTTTAATAACGCTTTCTACATCTCTAAAGGCTCCAAGGCATGGATATTCTTTAGCGATAGATGATGATTTAGGATTATCATCTACATAACCAATAATCTTATAGGTAGTAATCGGCATGCGATCTAAAGACCTCTTTACAAGTTCTGCAGTCTTCCCCGCTCCAACAAGAAGAATCGGAATTGTTAAATATCCTGTTTTTGAAAGTATTTTTCCTACGATAAAACGCTCGCTAAAGATAAATACGAGCATACATATATAAGCAAAGGCAACAAATAAACGAGACACATCATTAATGACATGTCCTGTGTACATGAGGACAATAGATACAACAACACCGATCGTAATGCTACGGAATAAATTTTTCATCGTATCCCAATAAGGTGTTACCACAGAATAGGCATTATTAAGCAACAATATAGTTAAAAATACGATAGGTACAACACCATATACGTAAATTTCTTCTACCTTAAAATTTGAACTTACCGGTAAAATTGATAAGTTTAAACGCAAATAATAGGCTGCTAATGTTCCCAAAACAATAGCTATATAATCTGCTATAAGCACTATGAGCTTACTAATAAATAACTTTTTATTATTGTTATTACAGATGGAACTATTCATACTAATACCCCAAATTATAAGAAAAGGTTGTTTTCTCAATCTCAAAATATTAAGAAAACAACCTCTCTATCATACGAATACAATGTACCAATATTTACATATATTGTATCATATTTAAATATGTAAAACTATAAAAAAACATAGATTTCACCTATCTTTTATGTAGTTCTTTGTTTTTTATGCCTATTTAAATTATACTCTATTGTCTATTAAATAGTAATTAATTACTTTCTAAAAAACTATATCATTCTCAATTATCTCGCAATTGAAGCATTATCCCCATAACAATCCAAAACATTCGAATACCAGATGAGTTACCCCAAGTATAATCAACAGATCCAAATAAAAATAAATAACTAATAAAACCAACAATGATTGATAAATCATAAGGATTTGCAGACATAATATAATTTTTTACTGATTTATAGATTGTAAAAATTGAGAATCCTAAGAAACCAATAAGCCCTAATATGCCAGATTCAGAAGCAATTTGTAGAATATTATTATGGGAATGACCTAAATTTTGAGTTTCTTTTTCCAATTTGTATTCTTCTTTATATTTCTTTCCCCACAAGCCAGGGCCCACCCCTATCACAGGATGATCCATAATCATTTGCTTATCTGCTTCCCATACATAGATACGGCCTAAATTTGAACCATCAGTAGTTATATTAAAAGTACTTTCTAAACGCTCCATATAAGATTGATTACTAGTAAATGCATATCCTATGCCTACAACAGTCACAAATAACACTAATATATAGCGAATATTAACAAAGCAATAGCGCAATGTTATGAGCACGCCATTAATTCCATTAAATAACCAGGAACCTCGGCTTTGGTTTCCCCACATTCCTAATAATATTCCGAGAGAAGAAAAAATAGCTGATAACCTCACATACTTAGGAAATGATTTATCAAACATAGCAATTAAAGCTAGGGGAAACGAAAATGATAACAACATGGCTAGCCCCATAACAGATCCATTAATGACCCCACCAGCGCGGTCACCAAAATCTAAGTTATAATGTGCCAAATATTGTCCAAAGGCAGATAAAGCATCAATGCCCATATATACAAAAAATACTGATAATATGGTGTATAATTTGCGAGAACTTTTAATACATAACAGGATTGGTACGATGATTAATACCTTCCAAACCCAAATATTAAAGAAATATTTGGTCGTCACTAGTATATCATCGCTTATAAATGCTGATGGCAATACACACAGCAACATCACTAAATAAGCCCATCCATATTGGCGTATCGATTGTGGTACAGAGATTTCATGTCGTCTATACCAACAAGTTATTAAGGTCATCAAAATAATGAGACCATACATCAAATTCCCAAAAGCCATAGATGACCGTGTCATACATATCATAATCGAAATGAGTATCGTTAGTACCATTTCCGCATTGTTAAGTATCCAAGATTTCATACTAACTCCCTTATCCCTTATTCATATTATTTAATAATCAAGCATTGTTACTGTTTACATATACTTATTTTATTAAATGTTTCATATGGTCTTGAATTTCTTGCTCATATTGATCGAGTAAATCATAGCGTTTACGATATTGACTACGTTTTTGTGACTTAATTTCCTCGATTGGTTTTCGGTATTCCTCCAATGGAATTTTGAAAAACCGTTCATCGCTGCATACTACACCACCAGATTCCTCCCATAATCGATCTAGCTCTGCAACTTTAGCACGATGACCGCGAACTAAGTGTGTATTAGCATAGAAACCTTCATCAGATACAGCATAGATAGATTCTACCTTACAAATGGCTGCTATATGACGCAATAGGAACATAATAAAGTTTTTTGGTCGATAACCAAACATATTCTTAGTAACTGTTTTAGCATTATCAAGACCATCTTTATAGCCTTGAACAGTGCCTATCCACATGGCAGGCTCCCCATTAAAGCCTTTCCCAAAACGGAAGTTAGCATGGTATACACCTTGTTTGCCCAATGTTAGTAACAATGTCAAAAAACCTTCTTTTCGTTGACCTGGCCCATAGTATAAGCGAGCTACCATATCAAGGTCTTCCGATTCCCATACTATGTAGCCACGATTCATACGGCTTACGTCATCATAAAAATTATCTGGATCTACAGAGTACATTTCACGAATAGCATCATCGGTAAATACAGCTTTTAAATAATCAAAATGATTAATAATAGCCTCTAATCGTTCCTGTGGTGTCGAATTTTTAAACAAAAAATATCTTGTCATTAACTCATATAAACCAACTTGACGGTCTAATAGTACTGAATCAGGTGTGTAGCTTGCAAAATAATTCTCTAAGTCCTCTATTTCTCGTTTATTGCGGATAGAGCGCATTGTATGAAGGAAAGTACGTCGTGTCTCCCTCCAACTACGTTTGCCATATATTTTTCGGCCTTTCCTCCATTGATTTTGTATATACTGTAACACCTTATCACCTCAAATTACAAACTATCTTATCTATGGAATCCACCATCTTGTCGATGGTAAAAGTAGACTTCACACGTGTATATCCATGTTCAATTATAGATTTTCGAACTCCATCATTCTCCATTAAGCCTTGAATAGCCTCTATAATAGATTCACTATTAACCGTATCTATGAGAATACCAGATTTTCCATTCTCAATAATCTCTGCTTGCGCCCCTGATGTACTTGTTATAACGGGCACCTTGCAATACATAGCTTCACATAATACGAGACCAAAAGCTTCCTGCACCTTAGAGGGTGCTACTAAACAATGAATAGATCGATACCATCGATTCATATCCTTTTGAAAGCCCATGTACTGCACATATTCTTCCATCTGATGCTGCTTGATATACTGATTCATTTGTTCGATATCAGCAGACTTACCGTCTCCACATATAACTAAACGAACCTCATCAATTTTATTATGAATCACTCTAACCGCATCTAAAAGATCAAAGATTCCTTTATTTTCAATGATTCGACCTGCATAACCAACGATAAATGGCTTATTTGGAATATTATCATCAGAAACATCAGAAAAACGACGTGTATTAACGCCATTGTAAACAAGATGGTATTTATCAATTATGTTTGGAATGACTTGTGCATCGTAAACCTTTTTAGACACACATATAAAAGCATCTACCTGTGATTGAATCCACTGATGGTACATATCTGTTTTAGCTTTTATTACATTATGCTTATAAAAAATGAGTTTAGCACCCGTTAAACGCTTTAAAGCCAAGCATAATAAAATATATTTTCCTGAGTGACATTGAATAACTGTGATTCCCTTCTCTTTTATATGTTTTACAATAGATAAAAGAGAAGTAAATCCTTTATAGGAATAAAGATTAGCTGTTAAAACCGCTGCTACTTGCTCAAATCTTTCTTGCAATTCATGATTTGAAACATCAATCAAAACAAAAGAAGGTATCTGCCGTCTATGTAGTTCATCGCACATATCATATACGTATTGCTCTCCGCCGCCCCAAACTTTGGCGCCTACTACGTTCAGTATCGACATAGATACCCTCCTTCAAATATATACTGTAGTTAACTATATATAGTTAATCATATATGAAATTATTTTTCATCTATTTTTTAGAAAACAATATCTTTTCATGATTAATGAACCACATAGTCAATAATGTCCAATCACGAGCATCATTCCCATGATTATTAATAGGGCGAATTGGCTCAACCGGTTTATAGGATGGTATATTGCTTTCACCATAATCCATACGAACATCGCCCATCATATGAGGCGTAATCCATTGATACGGTGTAACTAATGTATCTGGCTGTTCATCAAACAAGGACGGTACGATGGAGTAATATTCAAAACCCTTTGGTGCAATAGCTTCAATAATGGTAGGCATGAGGCTCATATGCGTGCCAATTGGCGCTGTAATCGTGTCTTTAGTGAAAGCAGGATGTTGCAACAATCCTACGGTACAGAATGTGTCGCGCAAGGTATAGTCTCGTTGAATTAAGGATGTATTATTCAAAGAGCCAAATAGATTAGAGTGGTCACCAGTGACAACGAATAAACTATCTGGAAAGGCCTTTTTCATAGCATTAATAAAGTTAAAAATAGCCTTATCACTATAGCGATAAGTAGCCAATTCCTTATTGCGTTTCTTATTGGATTTTAAATCATCTCCAAGGTTTGGCATGACCTGTTTAGGATCATAATCTAATAAGGAATCCTCCATTTTATAAGGACCATGATTGGATGTAGTATAAATAAAATGGAATGTAGGATGTTCTAAGGATTTGATTTCCTCTTCGATATGTTCTAAAAATACATGGTCATAAACGCCTACCCAAGTCTTAGGTACATCGGGGCCGCAAAAAACAGAAGCGCTTTCCACTTGATCAAAGCCTTGCGCCTTACCAAAGTGATTAAAGTTGCCGTACGATGCATTGCCACCATACCAGTAAATCGTATCATAGCCTAAATTCTTCATTTGAGATGCCAAAGAAGTCGGCAATGGTTCATGCCAGAAGGCTTCCCGTTCATTGATTTCCATACCCGCATCATAAACACCGGATAACAGACTCACAATGGATGGGCGAGACACATTACCAGCAGGCAAGAAATTAGGTACTTGCGCCGTATGAGGATTATCTTTAAAATCCCATAAGCCAGGGCATATATTGAGATCCTTGTAAGGTTCATCAAGAGACCACTGAGGGATACTTTCACCAACAATAAAGAAAATATGCTGTGGTTTATCAATACGAGGACCTGATGCAACGCGCTTGAATGCATGAAGTGGTGTATTCAAATCCTGCCAAGAATCTTTATATTCCTTAGGAACAATACGGTGAATCGCGTCATCAATGTCCTCAGCAGATACCGTATATTCATCACGAAGTGGATGTTTTAGCACTGTTTCTATGGCACATAGATCTGGCACCGTTGCACGAGCAAAGAATATATCCTCTTTTATCACTGTAGGAATCGTATCCCACTCAGGTTTATCATCATGAGATAATGTTCCACCATAGCGGAACCAATAAAATCCCAAAACAGAGATAGCCACAAGCCCTATATTCCAAACTATAGTAGGCCAAGTTCCTTCAATAGTTGGATATGGTATAGATGGCAATGATAAAAAGAAATTTCCTATGTACCAGGATATAAATGTAATAGGAATTAATCCTAAGATGACAAGCATTCCTCGATCTTGATTAAAGAATACATCAATTAAATTATGTTTTTCTGCATGATTTCCATAATGAACCATATAGTTGTACGTATCATGGAAATGCTTGTAGAAAATCATTTTTCCTGCAAAGGCTGCATATAATACGCAGGAATAAATGGTTAATCCTACCAATCGTACAGCATCTTCTATTTGATGATACCTATCAAATAATAATGCAGGGAGCGTCACCAATACTAAGGGTAGTAAGAATACATAAGCATCAAAATCCATGCCCCACCAGAAGCCGTAACGCAATGAACCCAATACAGATTTCCAGCGTCCCTTCCATGTGGGGTAAGGATTATACACAATCATGAATATGATTCGAAAGATGGTACTCAATATAGGGGCCCAAAGCATTAGTTTTATATTTTGTTGTAGGGATAGAAAAAATTGTTCACTCATTTATGCTTCCATATCTACATCAAGAACAATACTTCCCCATAGCAATTTACTATACTAAATCACTTATTATAATTGCCCATTAGATTTATTTAAATAATATAATTTCACATATTTCGTCATGGTGTACATCATATGGTAAATAGATAATAGAAAGCCTATTTTTCCATCTAATATGCCACCTTGCAAAATATATATCTTAAAAAATGCCCATGTTGGACGCAATAAAATATCCCCTAAAAAACTACAAGACTTCCCTTGTGCCTTGTATTTGTTAGCTGCTGCTGTCGTATACTTATTAAACTTCTCAAAGAATTGATGCCAGTTATCATACGTATAGTGATATAATTTTCCCTCTAATGTAGCTTGTGGATAGGGACTGATAAAAGCTTCATGAACAGCACCTTCTACAGTTGCTCCCTCTCGAGGCATCAATCGTAACACCTTATCAGGTCTTACCACACCATGAGTTGCCTGATTATGATGGAATAGATTATATCTATGTAACCAATAAGCCTTCGGTTCACCTTGGATAGCTCGTTGAATAGACTTTGCTAACTCTTGTGATACGCGCTCATCAGAGTCGACAAATAGAATCCATTCACTCTGGGCTTGTGAAATACCAAAGCGTCGTTGTTGTGACCAATCTCCATTTAAAGGATGCGGTATAACCTTTGCACCCAGTTCAGTAGCAAGTAATACGGTTTGATCTGTACTACCATCATCGATAACTAAAATTTCATCAGCAAATTGAATACTCTTAATACAATCTACAATATGTTGTTCTTCATTGCGGGCTAAGATAATAGCCGTAATTGTTGACATAAGTTGCCTCAATATTCATATAATTTCAATCCGGATATAAAATTAATTACTTATTCAATTATAAAGATTTCTTGATTCGTTCTAATCCAAACATCATATGACCATACAGTTTTGAGATAAATGGAGCATGGAGTGCACCGTATAATAACACTTGATATTTGGCACCAATGGAAGGTATATCAGAAGACCGTTCCTCTTGTTTTAAATACTCTAGCATATGCTCTATCTGTTTTTCTTGTAATTCTGGTTTTGCTAAGTTAAAACCAATTCCCCCAACAGCACTGCGAATGGCTCTATGACGACAGTATCGCACAAAGTCTGTCATACCTAGTTCCTCAGCTAATGGTTGACGATATAAATATGAACAAAATAACCCATATTTGCTCTTTGCACTCCAATTACTTGTAATCGAATTTTCATTATCACAATTATAAAAGTAAAGGGATTTTTGTAAATAGTATACAGATGAAAGATTTTTAAAGACCAACGGCATAATCATAAGGTCCTCAAAATCTGTATTTTCTTTTAATCGAATTTCTTTCCACGCATTTGCTTTAAAAAATTTATTACATAAATAATTTGGAATTTTATCCTCAATCAATGCTGTGTATGCACTTTTAATATCTATGAAATAACGTTCATCCATATGTCGTGGACTTATCTTGCCATTTTCTACAACAGCGATATCAAAAACAACTACATCTACTTGTTTCTCATTAATTGTTGATAAGCAATCTTCTATCATAGTCGGTGCTACGTAATCATCACCATCTACAAAGGCAATGTATTCCCCTTTTACGATAGCAAGTCCATCATTTCGCGTCTTACTAACACCCATATTACGCTCATGATGAATAACAGTAATTCTATCATCTTTTGCTGCATAGTCATCACAAATTTGTCCACTATTATCTGGTGAACTATCTTCAATCAATATGATTTGTAAATTACTATATGTTTGATTTTGTAAACTTTCGATACACTTACCAATATATTCTTCTGCTTTGTACACAGGAATAACTATAGATACTAAAGGTCTATATTGATTTTCCATAATTAACTCCCTCTTATTTATAAGCTTTTCCCGCTTTATATCCCTTTTTATATTTTGATTTTACTTGTAAATAATCTAATTTATCTTGTAATTGATTACACTTCAAAGCAAACCAATCTTTAAAGGTACCTTTACGAATAGTGCCTTCACAAAATACAGAACCATCAATAGACTCTAGCCGCAATTGTAATGGCTTAGTTATTAACTCCCGTTCAATCAAAATCTGTAATACAGATTCATCGATATATTTATCATTGATAAGCCATCTATATGTATTTTTTTGTTCTGATTCTCTATATGTAAGCATATCTTTTCTAATGCCTTCAATATAAGACGTAATCATAGGGATTTTTTCGCCTGGATACACCACCCAATTATACATAAAATGATTATCTGCTAATATATGACAATAATCATACTTATCATTAGTAGCACTATACAATTCTATTTCAGATAACCCCAAACATTGTTTATCAATATATATATCAATCCACTCTAAGAATAATGGTTTATCAAAAATATAAGATATACCCTGCCCTATATGAATAATTTCATCTAGTTGCACATGTTTACCAGCACTAGTTTCAATACGAATAGAGCATAATTCATGAGACTTATGTACACTACCAAATAACTGAATTACCTGTATCTGAGTAATTTTTGTAAAAGAAATATGAACCTTACGTTCTGTATCATCTACTGATGGCATCCACATATAGTTATTTGCATCATATACATTAGATTTGACATCTACAGTGTTAAAACGTAAAAAGTCATTGAGATAGTTAGCATTCCCAGATGAAACTGTTATATCTGCATGTAAAGCTATATTATCGGTTCTTCTTTTCCAAAATACTTGATCACCATTAATAAGTCGAGAACCACGTTTATACCCTTCTTGACTCACATGAGACGCCATAGCCTTAAAAATAGGATTTTGTATTAATTTCTTTTCTCGACATGCTTGAGGAACCGAAATTCTTAGACGATGTATCCAAGATAAAGTTGGATTCCCTGTACTAAATTCATCAGTTGGTAATGCTTTTTTATTTATTACAGTAGATAATAGGTGATTATTATAGTAATCATCTATCGTTTCATAGCCTGTAGCATAAGCAAAGCCTTTTAAAAGTTGAGGTCTAAACTCAGTATGTTTTATAATCCATTCCATTGCAGTTTCAACTGTAAATGTACATAATCTATGGTCTACATGAGTATCATAATCCGTTGCTATAATTGTATCTGGTTTAAAATGTAAAATTACATCAATCACAGATTCTACAATACCATTCCAAGAATATGGTTTGGGCTTAGACATTACTAAACTAGCAAAATCAGCTCCATATGTTTGATTATGATTAGCATGACTCGTAATAATTGCCGATTTATTATAAATGATTTCATGACCAATAAAATCGCCAAATCCTAAGAAAATAATATTCTCTTGAGGTAATCCAATTTCTTTAGCCATTTGATATGTCTCATTACATCGCACATCAAAAGTATATTCATAATCACCATTTGTAAGAAAAACTACATATACCTCTAGCCCTTCTTGTATCGCCCCATATATAGTGGCACCAGCCATATTAATCTCATCATCTTCGTGAGGAACAATAAACATAACTGAATGACCATGAAAGAATTTTTCATAAGAAAAACTAGATGTATTCATAAATAGAAAAACTCCCAATTACTAATTCTATATATTATTTATAATTACTGTATAACATCCCCATGTTTAATGCGCCATGCCGCAAGTTCACGCATATTTTTAATCATATCCCCATAGGATTGAGGCATGCTCGCACTTTGTTCTAACACTTTGCCACTTTTATCGAGATATAGTCTATGATTAAATACAAATTCCTCTTGTGTAAACAAGCTTGGTACCATTGCTTCATAGGTTTGACCAGGTCGGCCTACCAATTCCGCTAAGGTTGGAATGATTTGAATGCTCATGCCGAACGCATTAGGCGCAAGCCAATCTTTATGAATGCCGTGGCCGTAAAAAATAATCGGAATAGTAGATGCCACATTAGGACCTACTTCACGAGCAAAGTTAAAGCGTTCACTATGATCACCAGTGATGACGAAGAGCGCAGACGGATCTGCTTTTTCTTCATTAGCAATAAAGTTCCCCATCACGTGGTCTGCGTACCAAATATGACCCATTTCATTCAATTGCTTTTCATCATCGGAAATAGAATCAGGTACATGACCTTTCACCTTGCTCGCATCAAAGCCTTCCTTGGCCACATTGATGCTATACGGCGGATGATTAGAGGTTGTCATAATCACATTGAGGATTTTTTCCCCTCTATGCTGATCCATGTAGGCAGAAATAGCTTTAAACAAGTCTTTATCGCCTACGCCCCAAGCATTGCCGTCTTCGCTTGGCATTTCAGAGGCATCGTGGAATTCATCGAAACCTTGAGATAAAACAAAGTTTTTAACATTTTGCCATGTGCTAAAGCCACCATACCAGAATACAGTCTTGTAGCCTAGCTTTTTCATAACAGAACCAATGCCTAAACCATAGGGCTCTTTGAAACTTTCACCTTCATAGTTAGGATATAGCCCTGTATCGGGCATCCCTGTCAACAAACCATTGATGGCTGGCATCGTGCCCGTGCCTTGCGCAAGGGCTAGCTGCGTGCTCATCGCTTGAGGGCTAGCAGCATATTTACGACCTTGCTCAACGAGGTACGCCCCAGGCTCGTTATATTCAGCGAGGAACGGCCACAAGCCATAGGATTCTCCAAGAACGAGGTTTATAGACTGCGGTTGATCCGCTAATCGTTGTGTCGTAATGGTTCTCGTGAAAGAACCGTCAAAATTTGTACCGTTAAACTTACCACCAACGGCAGTGATTTTTTCATTTAACTCTTGAGGCGTTAAGTTAATAACCTCAAGCTCAGCCGTCCGTTTTACAATGCTTTTAACACGATAAAGAGCCTGTACGTCGTCTAGAATATTTTCGTTCAACAAATTGGAACTAAGTCGGGCCGCACTTTCCCAGTTGATGGAATTTGTATAGCTGAAAGCGCCGCCGAATCTAAAGAATAGGCCGAGTACACCGATAGCGACAGTTAATCCAATGCCCGTCATCCATTGCGTTTTCTTCGATTTAGGATACCAAGTAGTACAAAGTCGTTGATGATCTGCAGAATCACTATTTCTTAGAGTATCTGCATCATCACCATTCCTTAGGTCAACAGCGTAGTCACTATATTTCTTCGTGTTCCACGCTAAAAAACGAACTAGGAACCAACAAAGAGCTGCACTCAATACAACAGCTCCAACGATGTACATCAATGCATTATATTCATTGATGGCTGTATTGATAATGGCACCGATATCATCGTTTTTACCATTGATGAGCATCGCATTATAGGAAGAATTGAAGATTTTATAGAATGGAATACGTCCCAGGAATAAGAAAGTTAACAACACCGTTGCAATAGAGTAGACAACCTGTTTGATCCGTAAGGACGGCCATTTAGGTACAAAGGTATGCACCAAAGTGCCCCCTAAAAAGCCCAATAAACACAAAGAACCGACGGTCTTGAGACTCAATCTAAAGCCTAGCCATAAGGACGTGAGGATATTCTCCATCGTCACAGAAGCTAGTTGTGATTGAAATACTGCAAGAAACACGATTCTAAATGCAGTCAACAAAGCAGAGAAAAAGATAAATACCTTAATCTCTGTTCGTATGCCTTCAAATAATCGCTGCCATCGGTTCATCATTAACCCCTAACTGTTGAATCTTATAACCAAATTGTTAATTCACTAATCCAACTATATTGTTACAAATATAACAAAACTACATAACTATCAATTATTTCGGATATTTCTTACATTTAGGACCTTTACATCGTTTGCATTTACCGCATCCACGGTCGATAGTCTCAGCACCTGCTGATTTCTTTGCACTAGCACTCTCCTTGACCATCTTTTCAGAGGCCTTACTATTCCATACGGAAACTATCGATTCTGCTTTTTTGCGGATTCATCCTTTTTGGATTTTTTATCCTTTTTCTTGTCTTTCTTCTTATCTTTTTTCTTGAAAGTATCAGCTAAGAAGACTGTTTTTAACTTATCATTTAAGACTTTAAGCTTCTTTTCAGCTTTGTCTTTCTTTTTCTTTAACTTTTCTTCGTCTTTAGAACGTTTTTGTTCCTTAGACTTCTTATGTTTTTTCTCTTTTTTATCTTCTTTAGACTTTTTATCTTTCTTAGATTTTTTCTCGCCTTTAGACTTTTTGTCTTCTTTGGATTTCTTATCCTCTTTAGATGTTTTATCTTCCTTGGATTTTTTATCGTCCTTAGATTTCTTATCTTCAGAACCGTTGATACGCGCCCATTCATCGTCAACGCGTTTCAATTTCTTTTTAAGAAGCTTCTCCATCTTCTTATTTATTTTATCGGACTCTAAACCAGCTTTACCAAATAACAAAGCATTCACCGCCGTGTATGGATCGATAGACGACATATCCTCATCGTCCACGTTAGCTTCCTCTGATTTCTTATCTTTTGAAAGTTCATCAAGACCATCTACATCTAACGCTTCATCCTCATCTAAATGATGAATTGCTAAGCTTTCAACGCCTTCTAATGGTTTTACATCAAGGTGCTCAATCGCAGTATCTTCAAAATCCGCCATTTCCTTACCGGAGCTTTCACCAAAACCAGTAAAGAGACCACCTATAGATTTTAATTCATTCAATTTAATATGATTCATGCCCACCGTAGAATCATGATGCACAGGAACATCAGATAATTGTACCTGTTCCATAGCATATGCATCATCATTATAACTAGCGCCCTTGCCAAGTTCAGATGTATTAGAAATGACGATATCTTCCTTATCGTCGCCTAACACATCACCAAATAGATTTTCTTCTAAAGATTCGTAAGAATGCAATAAGGCCATACGTTTTTGAACATCTTCAATTTGATTCCACAAATCAACGAGAGAAGATGTATAGTACACCCGTTCTTTTACCTCTAAATACGCTTGGTAAACGATAGATAATTCGGTCTCATTAAGGCCTTCCTCTGCACCAATTTCTTCAATCATTTGTTGAATCTGTTGATCTCGGTCATATCGTTTAATTAACGCTTTACGAATGCGTTCAATCAACATTGTATCGATGAGTTCCATATGCACCTCCTATATTCAATACACTCAGTCCTACCCGCTACATTAGCGTATACGAATCAATGTATAGAATCATAAAAATGAATTGATTTTATAATCTCTAATATATTATTATAGCAGAATTTATCTGCTTTTTCCTTAATAATATGTGTAAAAGTTCCTTAAAAATAGAATAAAACCTCAATTTAAATACGTCCCTAATAGTATGCATTTCATACTACTAAAACACTATTCAAATCGAGATTATTTAATCAAATTTATATACATCATATTCATATATAAACTTACTATATTAAAGTCTGATATTTATTTGTTACATCAATATAATATGTATTGCATCAGTCTAATATGTATTGCATCCATCGGATTTTTAACTGTTACATCAAAACATATCTAATTGTTACATAAAGGTCTTTAAAAGTCTTAAATTATTTCATTATAAAAGTCTTAAATTACTGCACTAAACTGCACTAAAACAAGTTAACTGAATAGACGAGAATTCGCTCCTTTGCATCGCTAGCCTCAAAGAGGTCACTACAATCAATAGTTTCCTCTTGTTCCAAACGCACATGGTTATTTAAAAAGTTCTCCACCTCTTCATTGACATAGTAGAAAAATAACTTAATCTCCCGAGGATTATGATATAGCGAATCAAAGATATTTCCTAGTACCCGCTTAATCGTATGGAGTGCAAAGGGATTAAAGAAAAAGCATCGATCAGCCTGATCTGGCAATTCATACAGCGCCGCATCACCTAGTACAAAGCTTACACGATTGCGAGCAGCAGGGCTTTCACCATTGATCAAAGCCTTTTCATAGAGCCGTTCATCGTATTCGATGCCTATAGAATGGCAGCCCGTTTGGTAAGCCATGAAAATACTAACTCTACCCTTGCCACTGCCATAATCGATGAGTATATTTTTCTTGCGAATATGACCGCTATTCGCCAAGCGCTCCAGCACGCAATAATCCGTCGGCTCGTACGGATGATGCTCCGTATCGGAATGACTATCATCGCGACCAGAGGTTTTAATTTGTAATACACTTTCCCACTCTTGCTCTGTTGCCATCTATATAATCCTATTATGAGGCCAAAATATATGACCTAATATTTAATACTAATCTTAATTTCTATACATACTATACCCTTATTAGGGTACTATTTACTAGTCCAGTAACACCTATAGTATATAACAAAAGCATCCACATCGGGTGCTTTTGTTATATGAAACACTTATTAATGCCGATATGGTATACTAGGAGTAATATTTCTATTATTCTCATGTGCAGAATTATATGTCATTAAAAAGGAGTATCTACTTACATGGACAGTGATCTGACCTTAGATTTTATTATTATCATTGTATTAATCATCGCAAATGGTTTATTCTCCATGACAGAGTTAGCCATTGTAAATGCGAAAAAACGTAAACTTGAAGAATTAGCAGAATCAGGCAATGAACGCGCGAAAACAGCCTTTGAATTATCGGAGAACCCAAATGAAATGTTCTCTACCATTCAAATCGGCATCACCCTCGTAGGCATTTTAACTGGTTTGTATTCTGGTGCCACCTTCTCTAGTCCATTAGAAGAAATTTTAGTATCAAATATTCCAAGCATCGAACCATACGCAGCCTCTGTGAGCTCCTTCATTATCGTCGCCATCATCACCTATTTATCCCTCGTTATCGGCGAACTCGTGCCTAAACGCTTGGCCTTAAATAGCCCTGAAAGCATTGCCGTTGTAGTAGCAAAACCAATTTACTGGCTATCTGTGGCGTTAAAACCAATCGTTAGCTTCCTCGGCGTTTCCACAGAATTTCTCTTAAAAATGCTAGGCGTTACTGTAAAAGAAGAAGCGCCTGTTACAGAATCTGAAATTAATAAAATGCTTACCGAAGGCGTTGCTATGGGTGCTTACGAAGAAGAAGAACCTATCCTCGTAGAAAATATCTTCCATCTCGCAGATATGAACGCAGGTGACATCATGACGCCTCGTACACAGCTCAAATGGATTGATCTTAACGGCACGGAAGACGAAATCATGGAGGTCCTCAAGAATGCCAACCATTACCGCATTCCTGTAGGTACCGATTCCTTGGATGAATTAAAGGGTCTCGTTACCGTATCCGATGTATTAGTTCAAATTATGCAACGTCCTAGTGAAAGTTCCATTCACGATATCATCAAAGCTTGTTTGAAAGAACCAGTTCTCGTTCCTGAATCCATTTCACTCATGAAATTATTGAACGTTCTACGTACAGAAGGCGTTCACGAAGCTATTATCCTCGACGAATATGGTGGTTTTACTGGCCTTGTCACCTTGCATGACATCATGGAAGAAATCGTAGGTCTTATGCCTTCTGGTGAGGAAGAAATCAAGGAAGAAGAAAACAAGATCATCGAACGCGATGGTGCATGGCTCGTAGATGGCCTTCTCAACGTAGATGAATTTAAAGAATTCTTTCACATCGATCAAGAATTGCCAGGCGAAGAAGACGACTTGTACAAAACTATGGGCGGTCTCTTAAACGTCCTCTTCGGTCGTATCCCAAAGGAACTCGACAAGGCAAAATGGAACGGCTATACCTTTGAAGTCATCGATATGGATCATACTCGTATCGATAAAATCCTTGTAACCTATGAAGAACCTATTGTAGAACAAGAAGAAGAAAAATAAAGTTCAAATTATATAGACAAAAGCTAAAAAAGTGAGTTCTCTTACTATGAACTGTACACCAAAAAATTGGACATATTTTTGGATACAGCTTAATTAATAGAGGACTCACTTTTTTGCTACATTTTTGTATTCATAAAATAAGTAATACAAATACTAGCAAAATATAGATTACTTTTAAAAATTATCATTAAAATATATCATCAATTATATAAATTAAGTATATAATTCTTTAATTTTCTGCATAAAGGCTAGAACTTTCAATATAAATATAGTATTATTAAATTGTATAAAATATATAATTAGTTTTTTCTATAAAATATATAATTAGAAATTAGAGTTTTCTAATATACATATAGAGTCCTATGATTACTACCTATTTGTAGTTCTGTGTCATAGGGCTTATATGCGGTAGTCAAAGGAGAGATTCTATGAATCAACGAATCATAGCAACCATAGGAGCCCTATTAATAGGGACCGCGATTATTAGTGGTTGTGGATCAGAAAAGCCACCTGAAGATACAAGTCTCAAGGTGCGTACCATCACTATAGGTGAAGAGTCTGGAACTACTGATGCTGGCTATGCAGGCACCATTCATAATAAAACAGAAACAAACTTAGCCTTTCAAATTGGAGGGCGTGTCATCAACAAATTTGTAAATGTTGGCGATGTAGTGCAAGCAGGCCAAGTGATTGCTCAAATCAATGGTTCAGATACATCAGCTCAGGTGCAAAATGCTGAAGGTGCTGTAAAAGCTGCTCAATCGGCCTACGAATTGGCAGAAACCAATGCTAAACGATACCGCGAGCTCTATGCACAACAAGCGATTAGTAAATTGCAATTAGACCAAGCTGAAAATCAATTGAATGCCACATCTGCTCAATTACAACAAGCACAAGCAAGCCTTAATTTGAGTAGCAATCAAAATAGCTATACTAATTTGACGGCTCCTGATACAGGTATTATTACAGCTTTCAATATTGAAGCAGGACAAGTCGTAGCAGTCGGTCAAAGCGTTGGTACCTTAGCGGCTGGTCACGACCCAGAAGCAGTCATTGCCCTTCCTGAACAAGAGTTGAGTAAAATTCATGTAGGTAGCCCTGCTACTATTACCTTCTGGGCCTTACCAGATGTAACAGTACAAGGCGTAGTGCGTGAAATTTCACCAGTTCCTGACCCTGTAGCGAGAACGTATACCGTAAAAATTACCTTACAAAATGCGCCTAAAGAGGTACAGCTAGGTATGACGGTCAATGCTAATCTATCTACTACAGATAATACCAATATTTCTATTCCGTTGACGGCTCTTGTAAAAGACTCTAACGGCAATAATGCGGTCTATATCATCCGCGATAAGAAGGCTCATCTCGTGCCTATCAAGACTGGTGAGTTCGGTAAGAACTCCGTCATCGTTACATCTGGTTTAGCTAAAGGTGACATTGTCATCACCGCAGGTACCCAACAATTACAAGAAGGGACGGCGGTTAGTCAATGAAACAATTTAACTTAGCCGAATGGGCTCTTAAACACAAGTCCATTATCTACTACTTCATGGCTGTGCTCCTCACCTTTGGTATCTTCTCATTCACCCATATGGGACGCATGGAAGATCCTGATTTTACGATGCGCACCATGGTGGTCGGTGTTGCTTGGCCGGGGGCTTCTCCACAAGAAATGTCGGATCAGGTAACGGACAAACTCGAAGAAAAACTACGCGACCTTCCTGGTGTAGATTATACAAAATCTTTTACAGATGGCAGCAAATCCGTTATTTATATCAATTTAAGAGAGGATTTGCCATCCGATAAGATTCGCCCCGCTTGGGAAGAAGCGCGGAATATGATCAACGACGAATGGAAATCATTGCCTGCAGGCGTTCAAGGACCGACCATTAACGACAGGTTCGACGATGTATATGGCATTATCTATGCCATCAGTGGTGATGAGTATTCGTACGAAGAAAAACGACAACAAGCAGAAGACTTAAAACGTCAGCTTTTATCTGTTCCTAATGTTAAGAAAATCAGCCTCATTGGGGTTCAACAACAAACCCTCAATGTAACCATAAACAAGGATAAACTCGCATCCTATAAAGTCAGTACACAACAGCTGTTAACAGCGCTTAAACAGCAAAGTATGATGGTTCCAGCTGGTGTGATTACAACGGATACAAACAATGTATATCTCCGCGTCAACGGCCTATTCGATAGTCCTCAAGCGGTGCGAGATATGCCGATCCGCATCAATAACCAAACCTTGCGCCTCGGTGACATGGCCAATGTAACCATGACCTACCAAGACCCTAGCGACCCACAGTTCTATTACAAAGGCAAGCCAGCCATTGGCATCGCTATCTCCATGGATGCAGGGGCTAATAATATCGAATTCGGCGAAGCCATCGACAAGAAGCTCGGAGAATTACAGAAAACGATTCCTGCCGGCCTCGAACTCAATCAAGTATCAAATCAACCGCATATCGTTAAGGAATCCATCGGCGATTTCTCTCAATCCTTATTTGAAGCCATCGCCATCGTATTGCTCGTAAGCTTTGCATCCCTTGGTTTACGAACAGGTATTGTGGTAGCCCTTACCATTCCAGTCGTTGTGTCTACGACGTTCATCTTGATGTATGAAAGCGGCATTTATCTACATAAGGTGAGCTTAGGTGCCTTAATTCTAGCTTTAGGCCTCCTCGTAGACGATGCCATCATCGTTGTAGAAATGATGAGTGTTAAACTCGAAGAAGGGTGGGGCCACTTTAAATCGGCTACCTTTGCTTATCAATCTACAGCATTTCCTATGCTATCTGGTACGCTCATTACCTGTGCAGGCTTCTTGCCATTAGCATTGGCACAAGGTATGGTAGCAGAGTTTACAAAATCTTTATCCATTGTTGTATTTATGGCACTCATCCTATCTTGGTTCGCCTCTGTTCTCGTCAGCCCTGTATTGGGTTATAAAATCATTGAAAACAAGGCTCCAAAGCCGGAATCGGAATGGACTAAACGAGACCGTATCATGCACAAGCTCAATGTGACCTTCTATGATAAGTTTGAAAAACTATTACATTGGGCACTAGGACATCACAAGGTAGTCTTATTAGCTACTCTAGGTGCCTTCGCTTTATCCTTGCTTTCACTACCGTTGATTAAACAGGAATTTTTCCCATCATCAACGCGTAATGAAATTATTGTATCCATGCAATTCCCTCAAAGTTCGTCCATCGAGTATACTGCTAACCAAGCAAAAATTATTGATGAACATTTGCAAGGTGACGAACGTATTTCAACCTTTACCTCGTACATTGGACAAGGTTCTCCGCGTTTCGTTCTCACCTTAGAGCCAGAATTGCAACGAAATAATTTCTTACAATATGTGATCGTCACAAAATCCTTAGAGGATCGGGATAAACTGTATAATGAATTAACGTCTTATTTAAATGAAAAATTTCCTTCAGCCCTCGTAAATGCTCAATTTATACAAATTGGGCCTCCATCTAAGTACCCTGTTATGCTCCGCGTAGCAGGTCCTGATCAAAAAGTGGTAAAAGAAATTGCCAACCAAGTAAAAGCAAAAATGCAAGACGATAAAGACTTACAAAATATCGCCTTTGACTGGCCAGATACAGAACCTGTAGCCAATATTCACATCGATCCAAACAAGGCACGTTTACTCGGCATCGATAGCTACGCTGTATCCTTGCACTTACAAAGTCTATTGTCTGGTACTAAGTCTGGTGAATACTACGAAGGGAACCAAACCATTCCTGTTACCTTCCGTTTAGGTGACAACGAGCAACATAACTTAAGTGCTCTTTCATCCTTGCCAATTCAAACAGGCAATGGTTCCTACGTACCTCTTAACCAAATTGCAACTATTACCATGGCTCAAGAGGATGGTATTATCTGGCATCGCAACATGATGCCAACTATTAGTGTTCATGCGAATGTAAAAGCCGGTGTCTTAGGCAATGCGAAAACAAAAGAGGTCTATAAATCATTACAAGACATTCGAGATTCCTTGCCTACAGGCTATTCTATTGACCTAGACGGCGCCGCTGAAAAAAGCGAAACAGCCGTTCAAAAGCTATTAACACCAATCCCAATTATGCTCTTTGTAATCATGACAATCCTCATGTTCCAATTAAAGCGTATCGCCCTCATGTTAATGGCTCTACTCACTGCTCCATTGGGGCTAATCGGTGTTGTATTAGCACTTAATATTACGAGAACACCGTTAGGCTTTATGGCTATTCTAGGAATCATCGCCCTCTCGGGTATGATCATCCGTAACTCCATTATCTTGTTAGACCAAATCGAAATCCACAAGGCAGAAGGCCAAGAACCTCGTGAAGCAATTATCAACTCCGCTACACTTCGTTTCCGCCCTATCATGCTCACCGCTATCGCAGCGATTTTAGGCATGATTCCTCTCATGGGATCTGTATTCTGGAGCCCATTGGCTATCGCCTTTAGCGGAGGCCTACTAGTGGCAACTATTCTAACACTCATCGTATTACCAGTCATGTACGCAAGCTGGTATAAGGTAAAATAGGATACCATAAGGCAAGATAAGATAAAACACAATACAAAAACCCCCTATAAAAGTTTCTAATACTTTTTATAGGGGGTTTTTTGTATTAAACTACTACAGCTGTACCATTGCATGTAATCATAAGCATGCCATTTTGTGCGCCTACTGTGCTATATTGGAAGGATACGCCAATAATAGCATTAGCACCCAATTTAGAAGCTCGTTGAGACATTTCGTCGAGAGCTGCTTTGCGCGCATTCATCAAAGAATCTTCATAGCTACCGCTACGACCACCAACAATGTCTCGAATACCAGACATGAAATCTTTCACAAAATTACGGCCTTCTACGACTTCACCAAATACAATACCTTTGTACTCTTGTACAGGTCTGTTTTCTACATGCATAGTTGTTGTAATAATCATAGTTCTCACCTCAAACTTAATTACATATATAATAAGCTATTACAATATAAATATATTAACATAAACAATAATAGCATCACAGAGTAATATTCTTAATATTTGTATCAACAAAATTTTCTATTTTATATTTTTCAATAACTAATAAATAATAGTATTTATTCTTTATAACTAATAGTTAACATATTGTCTTAGTTCCGTAGTAAATCCACTAAATGGATCAGAAATATGTGTATCATCCATTTCATAGAATTTAGGAATTTTGACTAATTCTTCAATTAATTTTTTAGAAGTATATTTTGTATCATCTATTGTTACTGTTTTAGATGATACTTTTTTGTATTGTACAGAATTTAATATGATATTATTACTATCTTTTACTTTTAAAGTATGTGTTTCTAAGTCAAATGATTCTAGGGTTTTAGCATCTATATAAAAATCATTATTTACATAATAGTACTTATCTAAATCTGGATTATATCGTTGAATTGTATATCTCATTTCTATAGCAGGTTTGTTTTGGTAAGTAGTCTCTTTTTGTAGAACAATAAGATAATAATGTTTATTATCTTGTTTAATTTCTTGTCCATCTTTAATTTTTACATATTCACCAGCTATATCCTCTGCTGTTTGTGTTCCACATCCAGTAAATAGTATTGAAATAGATACTATCGATATAGCCGCTAATATAAAAGTAATAAACTTTTTCATAGTTACCTCTCTTTTACTACTCTTTTTCTTTGATTTAATTATATCTATTCTATTTATCATTAATAATAGACATATTTTCTTAATTCAGTTGTGAATCCACTAAATTGATCAGAGATATGTGTATCATCCATTTCATAAAATTTTGGTATTTTTACTAAATCTTTTATTAAATTATCAGCTGTATAATTGGTATCATCCATTTTTATAGTATTAGATGATACTTTTTTATATATAACACCATGTAGTGTTATATTTTTATCATCATTTACAGTAAATGTATATTTCTCTGAATCAAATGATTTTAAAGTCTTTGGATCCATATAGAAATCACGATTTACATAATAATACTTATCTAAGTCTGGATTATAACGTTGAATTGTAAATCTCATTTTTACAGCAGATTTATTTTCATTAATTACATCTTTTTGTAAAACCATAAGATAATAATGTTTATTATCTTGTTTTATTTCTTTTCCATCTTTGACTATAATATATTCACCTGTTAAATCATCTGCTGTTTGTTCTCCACATCCTGTGAATAATACTGAAATAGATAATATAGATATAGCCACTAATATAAAAGTAATAATTTTTTTCATAGTATTCTCTCCTATACTAATTTTCTTTATTTCTGTTATTTTGATTCTAAAATTTTTTTAGAAATCATTATATATATCATACAGTATAACTAATATAAATACAAAAAAATCCCACTTAACCATACTTTTACAAGAAAGATTAGATTAAGTAGGATTTTATTTTATGTTATCTATCGAAGTCACGATCAAGGTTAACTTCTTTTAACGGCACAACTTTAGTTTTGTTGATGTATTTGTAACCAAGGTACACTGCGAAGAAGATTGGCAAGCCAATATAGGCAACGGATACGCCGTACCAGTCGATGGTATCACCTGTGAAAGCGGAGTAGTTTTGACCACAGATAATGATGACGCAAAGAATAAACGCCAAGATTGGGCCAACTGGGAATAACCACGCTTTGTATGGCAATTTACTAAGATCTCTGCCTTGTGCAATGAAAGCACGACGGAAACGATAATGAGATACTGCGATACCAACCCATGCGATGAAACCGCATAAACCAGAGATATTAACAATCCATGTATAGGCTGTACCTTCGCCAATAAAGCTTGTAAGGAATGCAAATAAACCGATTGCTGTCGTTAAGATTAACGCAGGCACTGGAACGCCGCGTTTATTTAACTTAGCAAAAATTTGAGGTGCTTGACCTTCCTTAGCGAGTGCATACAGCATACGCGTAGAAGAGTACAAACCAGAGTTACCAGCACTCAATACAGCCGTTAAGATGATAGCATTGATAAAGCTAGCAGCAAAGGCAAAACCAAAGCGGTCAAATACGAGTGTAAATGGAGAAATAGATACGTTCTCTACACTAGAGTTCAACAAATTTGGATCTGTGTACGGAATCAAGAAACCGATAACCGTGAAAGCACCGATATAGAACAATAGAATACGCCAAAAGATTGTATTAATCGCTTTTGGCACGTTCTTTTCAGGGTCTTCCGCTTCACCAGCGGCTACGCCGATAAGTTCAGTACCTTGGAAAGAGAATCCTGCCACCATAAAAATAGCGAGAATAGATTCCCAACCACCTACAAATGGAGCTTCTCCTACGGTCCAGTTCGCAAATCCTGGAGATGTGCCACCTATGCCAAAGATAAGCATAAAGCCACAGAATAGGAATACGAATACGGTAATCACCTTGATGCTAGAGAACACATATTCACTTTCACCAAAGGAACGAGTAGATAAATAGTTCAAACCGAATAAAATGAGCAAAAACAGAGCAGACCATACGATGGCAGGCACATCAGGGAACCAATATTTCATGATGAGCGCCCCTGCTAATACTTCAGCAGCCAAGGTAATAGCCCAGTTAAACCAGTAGTTCCAACCTAAGGCAAACCCAAAGGCAGGATCTACATAACGTTTTGCATAAGTCCCGAAGGAACCTGGAATTGGTAAATATGTGGCCATTTCCCCAAGAGATGTCATAAGGAAATAAACCATGATACCAATGAGGCCGTAAGCTACAAGAGCACCACCAGGGCCAGCTGTACTTACGACTTCACCACCAGCAACGAATAAACCTGTACCGATAGCACCACCCAAAGCGATCATATTCATATGACGCGCCTTTAGGGAACGTTTTAGGTGTTGATCTTTGTTAGACGTAAACTCTACGTTATTATTATGATTATCAGACATGGGTCACCTCTTACAAATCTAGATTACGCACGTATTTTGCGTTATCTTCAATAAATTTACGACGAGGCTCTACCTTATCACCCATGAGGACCGTAAAGATTTTGTCGGCTTCGATAGAATCTTCTAAGCTAACTTGTAGAATCGTACGATTTTCAGGGTTCATCGTAGTTTCCCATAATTGTTCAGGATTCATTTCACCTAAACCTTTGTAACGTTGGATTGTAGTACCATCGCGGCCTACTTCATCAAGTTTAGCAGTCAACTCTGCATCAGAGTATACATACCAATGAGATTTACCCTTCTTGATTTGATACAAAGGTGGTTGAGCAATATAGATATGACCTTCCTCTACCAATGGTTTCATATAGCGGTAGAAGAATGTTAACAACAATGTACGGATGTGAGCGCCGTCAACGTCCGCATCTGTCATGATGATAATCTTGTTATAACGGGATTTTGTAATATCGAATTCATCGCCAATACCTGTACCAAAAGCGGTAATCATGGAGCGAATTTCGTTATTAGCCAAAATCTTATCGAGGCGTGCTTTTTCTACGTTAAGGATTTTACCACGCAATGGTAAAATTGCTTGGTAACGACGATCGCGACCTTGTTTTGCAGAACCGCCTGCAGAATCACCTTCCACAAGATAAATTTCAGTCATAGATGTATCTTTTTCGGAGCAGTCCGCCAATTTACCAGGAAGGCTAGATACTTCCAACGCATTTTTACGGCGTGTTAAGTCACGGGCTTTACGAGCGGCCTCTCGAGCACGGCTTGCCATCGTTGCTTTTTCGATGATTTTCTTCGCATCTTGAGGATGTTCTTCAAAGAATGTTTTAAGACCTTCTGTAACGATAACATCTGTAATACCTTTAACTTCGCTATTGCCAAGTTTAGTTTTTGTTTGACCCTCAAATTGAGGTTCCAACACTTTTACAGATACAACAGCTGTCAAACCTTCACGCACGTCTTCACCGGAAAGATTGGACTCATTTTCCTTGATCAAACCAGATTTACGGCCATAATCATTGAGGGTGCGAGTCAAAGCAGCACGAAAACCAGATAGATGTGTACCACCATCAATAGTATTGATGTTATTTACAAAGGACAACAAGTTTTCGCTATAGCTATCGTTATATTGCAATGCCACATCTACCACAACGTCATCTTTTGTATTTTCAATGTTGATAACAGTTGGATTAATTGCTTCTTTATTTTCATTCAAGAAGGTAATGAAAGAAACCAAACCACCTTCATAGTGGAAACTTTCAACACGAGGTTCCTCTAGGCGCAAATCGCTCAATGTAATACGAAGGCCTTTGTTAAGAAATGCCAATTCTTGTAAACGCATTTTCAATGTATCAAAGCTGAATACGGTAGTTTCAAAGATTTCTGCATCTGGCTTGAAAATAACTGTAGTACCAGTTCCTGAAGCTTTGCCGATTTCGTGCAACTCGGAAGTTTTATGACCACGAGCAAAGGAAATCTCTTGAACAATGCCATTTTGAGATACTTGAACCTTAGTCCATTCACTCAACGCATTAACTACGGAAATACCTACGCCATGAAGACCACCAGATACCTTGTAGCCGCCACCACCGAATTTACCACCGGCATGCAATTTCGTTAATACTAGCTCTACCGCAGACATACCAGATTCATGCATTCCTGTTGGAATACCACGACCATCATCGACAACGGTAACACTGTTATCTGGATTGATGGATACTTCGATATGTGTAGCGTAACCAGCAAGCGCTTCGTCTACAGAGTTATCTACAACTTCGTATACGAGGTGATGCAAACCACGAGCAGACGTACTACCAATATACATCCCTGGGCGTTTACGCACCGCGTCTAGACCCTCAAGAACCTGAATATTCTGAGCGCCATAATTTTGTTCAGGCATGAAACAAACTCCTCCTAACAATCTATCATACTGTACTTGATTGAAATAAAGTGACAAAACATGTACAGGATTAAACTTTATCTCTTTATTATACTATAAAACTCATCAATCCGTCTCATTAAAGTCTTAATACTGATACCAGATCCATACACACAAGCATCAGTGACCACATATGTCTTGATTTGCTCCTCTGGCACCATGGCGATATATTCTAGCGTTTCATAGTGATGAATAGGACTTTTATGGGACTTTCCGCCCTTGGCATGCACTATCGTGATGATGGATTCAATAGGTACGGAAATGGTATCTCCAATATGAACGTACATAAGAATGCCCCCTCTACTTTTCTAATGTCCCATTAAGAGCATCAATTTTGCGCTGTTCCTCTTCAGCGAGGAACTTTGATCTATATTTATTACACAAATTGATAACATGCTGATCCGTTAGCTCATCAGGCTTCTTATGGGTGATGAGCATGGCCACCATAAACATATGACGGCGATTGATGGATCCTTTATAAATCTTATCCAGGTAAAAGTATATGGATTCCCGCATCGCTTCTGCAAAGTCTGGGAAAGTACACTGTATAAATTGCTGACAGTCGCTGTATTTAAAGTACGGATACTTTCTAATAACAGACTTAATGTCCTTAATATGTTTTCGATGCAATTCATATTCACAAGTCGGACAGATTTCTTTTTTAGATTTCATGTGCATGCCACATCGCTTACAACGATGATACCCATGCTGCTCTAAATATATTTCACGCTTTCGAGCCGTAATTTGTACTTTTCTGAAAGCAGCTCGTAATTCTTCGTTATCCGTTTGTTCTAAGGATTTATCGATGGCATCTACATCTTCTTTTGAAAGCACGATATTAGCAAAATTAATACGTTTTGTAATAATCTGTTCATCAGGAATCGTGAGAGACGTATTAATTTCTACTTTCACATAGCTCTGACGTTTCATGATGAATCGAATATCGGTGATTACTTCTTGGCGGTAATACTTGTTGATAGCCTCGATGATACGTCGTTTTTGCATCTGTAATTCCTGCATCCACATGGAATTATCTGCACTGATAACCATGTCTGGAGGCTTGATGGACACAATTTTTGTATGATCGGCGATGACATCACCTACTACATTACGCCACTTGTGAACGAGGGTATTTAATTTATATTGTTCCAGTAAATTCAGTTCTGCTAAGGCCTTTGGTAAACAAAGATCAAGGCTGTCCATACTGAACCTGTCCCCCTTCACAAGAAATAAATTGAACGGATTTCAAATCTTTAAAATCGTGAATATCTGTAGTGGTAATAAATGTTTGAATTCGTTTATGAATAAACTGCAATAAATTCGCTCGTCTCGACTCATCAAGTTCGCTCAATACATCATCCAAGAGAAGTACTGGATATTCTCCTACCTCTGACTTGATAAACTCAAGCTCACTCAACTTTAAGGACAATACAGCGGTTCGTTGCTGCCCTTGCGATCCAAATTTCTTTAAATCCATCGCATCGGAAAAGAATCGTAAATCATCACGATGAGGACCTACACTAGTGCTCAAACGATGACGATCTTGCAGCAACGCTGCTTTGATGCGTTCGTAAAAGCCTTCCTTTGTATATTCCAATGAACCATTGTCCATATACGGCTGTTCATAACCAATGGTTAAATTCTCAAGGCCACCTGTCAATTTACGATTCATCAAATCGATGAGCAAATTGATTTTCTTTAGGCTTTCTAATCGTTTCTTTACGATAAAGCTCGCCATATCTGCTAGCTGCAAATCCCATTCTTCAATAGGAATAATATTCTTTCCTCTATATTCTTTTAGGACTGCATTTCGTTGCTGTAACAGCCGATTATACTGCATCAATTGATGATAGTAAGTAGCACTAGTCTGAGATATTTCCATATCGAGGAATCGCCTACGACCAGACGGAGTTCCCTTGATGAGCTGTAAGTCTTCAGGACAAAAGATAACTGTATTCAATGTACCAATCAGTTCTTTTTGAGATATTTTTGTGTCATTTAAACGAATATCCTTAGCCCCTTGGCGGAATAATTTAATATTTACCTTTTGAGGCGTATCTTTTTTCTCGAATTTTACAACTATGCCTGCTTCTTCGGCATTAAACATGAGCATATCCGAAGTATCGTTAGTACGATGGCTTTTACCAATCGTACCAACATAAATCGATTCGAGGATATTCGTCTTACCAGCTCCATTGGTGCCGTGCAGAACGATAATCTCAGGGTTAAACTGTATCTGTACATCCTTATAATTACGAAACTGGAATAATTGCAGTGAGTCAATTCTCACCGATTATGCCTCCTCTTGTGTAATTATGAGATCTACATCGAGACCTTCACAAGAAATCACATCACCAACGCGGCATTTCTTGCGTTTTTCCGTTACGACCTGACCATTCAAGGTAAGGATGCCTTCATCGATGAAAGATTTAATTTGACCACCTGTTTCAATAATGCCTTCTAACTTCAACAACTGATCAATTTGAATGTACTCCGTATGAATGGGTACCTGCTGTTGCTCTTTCATAACGTCCTCCTATTTGGACAATTTGCATAATAATATATATCATACTGAGTCCAGGTCGCTCTCTGAGCATTTTTCTTCGAAAAATTGCACGCTCCGACCAAAGTTATATTTGGTTGGAGCCCAAAGCACAGTTCTTCACTTTGGATTTTCTTAGATAACTTTGTTATCTAGAAAATCTTACGTTCAGAACAAAGCGATGCAGTGTCTCTGTCGTCGCAAGCTCCTCCATTGACTACTGCCCTGCTTTTACTTTTATGCATTCGTGCGAACTGGTGTTACTACGTATGTATAGTTCGAATTATTGTCTTGGCGAATGACAACAGGACCATTTTGTTTTAAGAACAAGTGGATATTGTCGCCTGTGCTGTGACGCAAAATATCAGAGATGTAACGACCATTGAAGGAGATTGTAAAAGGTGTACCTTTAAATTCAACAGCTACGTCTTCTTTAGCCATACCGATTTCAGTATTTTGAGTAGACAATGTGACATTGCTTTCAGACCAATCATAACGAATTACGTTATAGCTGATGTCTTTAGCCAATAAGGATACGCGATCAACAGCACCAGCGAATTCGCGGCGGTCGATTACAGCGCTAGAATCGAATTGGGAAGGAATTACCTTTTCATATTCAGGATACGTGCCTTCGATTAAGCGAGAAATAATATAAATAGATTCAAAATTAAATACGATTTGTGTGCGATTCCAAATGATATTGATCATGGCTGGATTATCTGTTGGTAATAAACGAGATACTTCAGCTAACGTTTTTGTAGGAATGATAGCGCGCATTGGAGTAGTTGCTGGCTCATCGATAGTGATTTTTTTAACAGCCATACGGTGTGTATCGGTAGCAACCATAGTGACTTCGTTTTCATTGATTTCAAGAAGAGCACCGGTAAAAACAGGACGATCTTCATCAGTAGCTGCTGCGTAGTTTGTTAAATCGATGAGTTCTTTCATAGCAAAGCTATCGATGTTTACATGATCTTGGTCGTGAATTTGTTCAACCAAGGAGAAATCATCTGGGTGTAATGTAACAAGATTAAATTCGGAAGATCCAGATGTGATTGTCAAAGAATTTCCGTCTTCTGGTTTGTAAAGTTCGATAGTATCGCCAGGTAATTTACGAATTAATTCTTGGAAATAACGGGAACCTACTACTAATGTGCCAGGTTCTTTGATGTCGCCGTCAATTGTTAAACGGATACCAAGTTCAAAGTCGTTACCTTGCAATTCTACCTGACCATTTTTTGTAGTTATGTAAATAGCACCTGGTAAGTTGGAACTTGTTTTATTTTGAGATACCTTTTGCAATACGTTGATTGCTTTTTGGAGATTTGCTTTTGGGAATGTAATATGCATATGTTACTCCTTTTTGAAAGTTTTATATTAATTTATATAATTGGATTTTATTATTAACTACTATATTATTTCTAATATATATGTTGTTTGTGATTACAATTTATATATATTGTAGAAGCACTAATAATTACTTGTTTTATTTGTAATATTCTATGTTTGCTATTGTAGATGCTCTATATATATTCTACGATAGATCTGTTTCTACTGTTTTTCTGATTGTTTTTTAGTTTTAGTAGTAGTAATAGTAGGGGTCTGTTTATATGTGTAAAAGTAAATCGGCGCCAATAATTGTGTGAATTATGAGCTGTGCATAACTATGTTAATAGTTTGTACCTACTTATCCACATATTCACACCAAAGTACAAGTTTTGTGATATCCACAAAGTTATTCACTATATATCCACAGAGTTATCCACAGGTTGTTAATTTCTGTTTAATTTCTGCAACCATTCGTTTAGTTTCTTCGTTTTTTTCAATTTCCTTCGTTATTTTATCGTACGCATGGAGAATTGTCGTATGATCACGAGAGAAAGCTGCTGCGATTTGTGGATAGCTTTCATTGATCATATCGCGGCATAGATACATGGCGATTTGCCGTGGAAATGCGAATTGGGCTTTTCGTTTCTTGCCAAGTAGGTCTTGCTTTTTAATATTGAAATAGGAACTTACAAAATTCTGGATGCTTTCAATATTAACTATATTTACCTCTTCTGTGTGAACGAGGCCCGCCAAGGCGTGTTTTGTGTATTCTAGGTCAATAGATTCTAGACGTTGATCGATAGATGCTGTACCGATGAGCTTGGTGAAAGCACCTTGCAATACGCGGACGTTTTCGCTAAATTGCAATGCTACGTAGTTGATAGAGTCATTATCTATGCGAATAATGCGGTTCTTTTTATATTCTCGTTCGAGCAGCGATCTGAAGATGGCGATGCGCGTTTCTAAATCTGGATTTTCCATTGTTGCAATGTAGCCAGCTTGGAAACGAGAGCGAAGACGATCTTCGAACTGCTCCATATCGTTTGGCATCGTATCAGAGGTAAGTACGATTTGCTTGTTGTTATTTAGCAATTCATTGAACGTATTAAATAGCTCAGTTTTCGTACTTTCACGGCTTTCAAGGAATTGAATATCGTCAATCATGAGAACATCGATATTGCGGAACGTATTGCGGAATAGTTTACCTTGGTTGCGCTGCAATGTTTCGACAAAAATATTCATAAAGTTTTCGCTTGTAATGGACATAACCTTCATATGTGGATGATGCTCTTTGATAGCATTGCCGATGGCATGCATCAAATGCGTTTTACCCAGGCCTGAAGGACCATAAATAAAGAGCGGATTATAGTCTCCACCAGGGAACTCAGCTACATTTTGAGCAGCCCCAAACGGAATGCGGTTCGCATTGCCCGTTACGTAGTTATCAAAACGGTAAGCTGGATTGAGATTGGATAATGATAAATCCACAGGTACATTGTCAGACTGCAATGTTGGCAATGTTTCTGCTGTTTTCTTCGGTGCCGCTACCATTGGCTCATCTGGAATATCCACAGGCGCTGGCGCACGGTCGATGTAGATAGGCTCTTGATAGACCGGTGTGTAAAACTCCTCTTGATGAGCCTTTTCCTCTACTACAGGTGGTAAAGGCATTGGCGGTGCTACAACTGGTGTATCGATGAGACTTTCATCAACAAAGGTAGTATCTATACTCTCTTGATTAAAATCGAATAAAACCATATCTCGAGGAGAGCCGATGACTGTGGTAATTGCATCTTGTAAAGCTTTACTAATCTGCGGTTGCTGGTCGATTAAGTTTTTTACAAATGTTTGCATGACCCCAATATGGATCGAATGACTATCGAGAGACATGGGAATCAACGATGACGTGACGCGCAAATACAATGCATCAGGTAAATGTTGCATATTCTTTTTCGCCTCTTGCAATATATGCTCCCATATATTATTTAAATCAAATGATTGCATGACGTGCCTCTTGTGAATAACTATTGCTATAAATGTGTATAACTTTAGGAATAATGTGTATAACCATTATAAAAGCTGTGGAAAAACCTATTATTCCTGTGAATAACTTGTGTATAACCTGTGAATAAGTAAAAATAAAAGTCTATTTTATATAGATAATTACTGACTTTTTAGTTATTATAAACTAAAAGAGAAAAAATGTGGATAACCTCGAAAGTTATCCATCAAAAACCTATAAAAATATACAATTTTTCCTAATTTCAGTTATGATTGTACCAAAAAATAAGTAATTTGTCATTCAATCTGTGGATAACTTTTATAAACTGTTTATAATGTATATTTTAATTTTCTCTTGGTATATCTATTACTTTTGGGATAGGACGTGAAACTACTTTTATCGCTCCATTCTGACACAAGTCGCTCAAAAAGTAGTTTCACTTCCCCTCCTCCAACAATATAATTTTATGATTTTTATACATACAACCGAAAAAGTAATAGATATACCTTTTATCAATCTACATTAGATCTGTTTATAAAACGTTATCAACACAACTTAAATGAAAATCGGGGAGAGAAGTCAGAGGAAATTAATAGCATCAATTGTCCCCCTTTCCTATTAAGAGGTTAAAAGGTAAGATTTGTTAAATTTTAGATCTGTATTCTGAAAGACTTTTAGATTTCCTATAAAAACTGATACTACTTTTTATACTGGTGGTAGGTGTATGAGTAGTCATTAGAGTGTGTTAGGAGCAGGAATAGATGTGGATTTTTGACCGACTTACGATGAGTATGGAGGAAAAAAACCACATCTATTCCTCCCCCTATAAAAGTAGTATCAGTTTTAAGTTCTATCGGATTTAAGTAAAATCCACATGAAAGTCTTTCAGAATAGCCCTAAATGATTGACAAATTTACGTTTTACCTCTATAATTACCCTGTTATGGTATAAGTAAAACAATACAGAATGACGAGGAGGTGTTTTACTAATGAAACGTACTTACCAACCAAATACTCTTTGGAGAAAACGTACCCATGGTTTCCGTGAACGCATGAAAACTATTGGTGGCCGTCTCGTTTTGAAAAGAAGACGTGCAAAAGGCAGAAAACGCTTATCTGCATAATATAATAGCTGTTAGGCAGGAGAAAAAACTTGGCGCTGCTGCCAAGTTTTTCTATTCTTAGGACTTAAGGACAATGCATATGGATTATTGCCTTGATAAAGCAAGACGACTGACGCACAATAATGAATATCGCCTTGTGTATAAGCACGGAAAATACGAAGTAGGCCGTATGTGTGTACTGTATCGTATGCCCGTGGCAAAGCAACCTACGCGCATTGGTTTTGTAACAGGTAAAAAGGTTGGTTGTGCAGTGGAGCGCAATCGAGCTAGACGCCTGATGAAAGAGGTATATCGCCTCAATCAGCACGCCATTCGCGAAGGGTATCATATCGTAATTGTTGGACGTGGCCCTCTGAAAAACGCTACCTACGAAAAAGCGGAAAAGGAGATTTTGTATCTCTTGCGAAAAAGCAAATTATTGATACAAAATGATAAATAGGACCACAAGTTAGAAGGCTTTGGTCCTTTTTGTGTATATGGAGGTTTCCATGAAACGCTGTATAACTATGCTTTTACGACTTTTAATTAGGTTTTATCAGCTCGCCATATCTCCCTTAAAACCTGGATGTTGCCGTTATTATCCGACATGTTCCACATATACTCTGCAGGCCATTGAAAAATATGGTCCTTTGAAAGGTAGCTGGATGGGTTTAAAACGCATTCTTCGCTGTCATCCTTTCCATAAGGGTGGCTACGATCCAGTTCCCTAACCCACGTGGGATTAGGCTGGATGCGTTCTATGAAAGTTACTTTCACAAAAACTATCGAGCACAGTTTTGGAAATACCTGAGCATCTGTATGGATGAAATTTAGACCATACCATAACGATATATAGATGCGCAAAGGACGATTTCGGACTGTATGAAAAAGGAGAAACAATGGACTTTTTAAGTGGTATTTTCCAACCTATCGTTGATTTAATGAGCACATTGGTAACCTATGCGTTCCAATTGACTCAAATGATAGGTTATCCAAGCTACGGTGTGGCTATTATCTTTTTAACAATCGTTATCAAAGCGATTTTGGCACCACTTACTGTTAAGCAAATCAAATCCATGAAGGCTATGCAAGAATTGCAGCCTCGCATGAAACAATTGCAAGATAAATACAAAAACGATCCTGCAAAACTGCAAGCGGAAATGGGTGCATTGTACAAAGAAATGGGCGTTAACCCATTGGCTGGTTGCTTGCCATTGTTGGTACAAATGCCATTCTTGATCGCGATTTATTGGGCTTTGAAAGATTACCCATACGATCCAAACTTTGTACAATTCTTGTGGTTGCCTAGCCTTGGCGATCCAGATCCAATGTACATCTTACCTATTTTGAGTGCATTATCCACATGGGTTATGTCTCGTCAAACTAGTAATGGTGCAACTGGTGCAGCTGCGCAACAACAAAAGATTATGACAATCTTTATGCCTTTATTCATTGGTTACATTTCTTTGAGCTTCCCATCTGGTCTCGTTATCTACTGGGTAGTTTCTAACGTATTCCAATTGATTCAACAGCATTTCATTTACAAAAATTTGAACGCTAAGTAGGAGGCAATTATGGAATTTATCGATGTATCTGCTAAAACCATTGAAGATGCCATTGCTAAAGGTGTAGCTCAATTAGCCGCTGAAGGCCAAGAATTGGTAGAAACTAAAGTCTTAGAACAACCTTCTAGTGGATTTTTAGGCATTGGTCGTAAACCAGCAGTTGTTCGCTTATTCTTCACTGCTTTGGCTCAATCTGCTACTGCAAAAGAAGTAGCTAATGCAGAAGAACAATCTGTAGCTATTGCTTCCGAACCAGTGGCAACAAGCGAAACAGAAGTACAAGATACAGCAATTGAAACTTCTGAAAGTACTGTAACGGAAAAACCTTCTAAAAAAGAACTTTCAAAAGAAGATCAACAAGAAATTGCTGAAAAAGGTAAACAATTCCTCGATGATATGTTTACACAAATGGGCCTCACTGTGGTTATCGAAAAGATGATGACCAAAGACAAGATTACATTCCAAGTACACGGTGAAGATTTAGGTATTTTGATCGGCAAACATGGTCAAACATTGGATGCTATTCAATACTTAACAAATCTCGTGGCTCACAAGGATGTATCTGGCCACTGCCATATCGTGGTAGATGTGGAAAACTATCGTTCTCGCCGAGAAGAAACATTGGTAAATCTCGCGAAACGTTTGGCTTCTAAGGTGAAACGCAACCGTCAAAAGGTTTCCTTAGAACCGATGAATGCTTTTGAACGTAAAATCATTCACACTGCCCTTCAAGGCGACAAAAACGTTGTTACCAACAGTGAGGGGGACGAGCCGTTCCGTCACGTTGTGATTTCGTACAAAAAATAAAATATAGTGGTGCAGTTTTCAAGTAACTGATATCCTCGGTTGCTTGAGGGCTGTTCCCTTTATTCTTTAGGTTATGGTGAAAGCTAACCTAAGTTAATCTTCGCATGCAAAGATTAGTTTAGTTTAACTTTCACAGGCGAAGAACATATACAAAAACAAATACTAGATAATCGAAATACGGAGATATGTATGTATATAGATGATACAATAGCGGCCATTGCGACACCGCCCGGCATCGGTGGGGTTGGTATTATTCGGGTCAGCGGCAAGGATAGTTTTCCTATTGTAAATAGCCTGTTCAAGAGCACTGGCACCGTTCCTTTGATGGACCGCCAAAATAGAACGATTCAATATGGGACCATTGTGGATCCGATGACGAACAAGACCATCGATGAGGTTCTTGTACTATTAATGAAAGGGCCTCATTCCTACACGGCGGAAGATGTGGTAGAAATTCAGTGTCACGGTGGCATTGTACCGGTTCGACAAATTCTGAAACTCCTCGTCAATCACGATGTGCGCATGGCTGAGGCCGGTGAATTTACGAAACGCGCCTTTATGAACGGACGTATCGACCTCACCCAAGCGGAGGCGATTATTGATATTATTGAAGCAAAAACAGAGGACTCCCTCTCCCTTGCTGTATCTCAGCTAGACGGGACCGTTTCGTCCTTTGTGAAAGATGTGCGAGAACAGCTCATCGCTATGATTGCTCATTTAGAGGTAACCATCGACTATCCTGAGGAGGATATCGAGGACGTAACGAGCCAAGAGGTTCGTGATCAATTACAGCCTATTTTGCAAGCCATGGATGATCTCTTGTCCACAGCGAATACAGGTCGCCTCATTCGGGACGGTATTACGACGGTTATTGTAGGTCGTCCAAATGCAGGTAAATCGAGCCTTATGAACGCTCTTTTGCGCGAAAACCGCGCTATCGTAACGGATATTCCAGGGACGACGCGGGATAGTATTGAAGAATATATGACTGTAGAAGGTATTTCCTTGCGCCTCATCGATACAGCAGGTATTCGGGACACACAAGATACGGTAGAAGCCCTTGGTGTGGAGCGTGCTCGTGATTATATCAATAAAGCAGACATCGTGCTCTGCGTTATTGACGGATCTACTCCGTTAAACCCTGAAGAAATCGAAATTTTGACCTCTGTGAGCGGTTTAAATACCATCGTACTCCTCAATAAGTCCGACGTGGCACAAGTCGTTACAGATGAAAATATTAAAGAACACGGCACCTTTACGGCCATCGAACGCATTAGTGCTAAAGAAGGGGAAGGCTCTGCAGTTCTTTCTAAATGGGTACAAGAACTCGTCTATGGCGGTCGCGTAAAACAAGATAACAGCGCCATGATTAGTAACGTGCGCCACATTAGCCTTATGGAACAAGCAAAGGCACAAGTAGAACAAGCCCTCTCCTCCATCGACATGGGCATGCCTGTAGACTTTGTAGCTACCGACCTGCGTAGCGCTTGGGAACTACTAGGCGACATCACAGGCGACACCATCCGAGAATCCATGATAGATGAATTGTTTAGTCGTTTTTGCCTTGGTAAATGATTTAAACTTTCACAATAAGATAAGTAACAAATATAAGGAATTTAATTGATATGTACACAGTAGATAATTATGATGTCATCGTCATCGGCGGCGGTCATGCTGGTTGTGAGGCAGCTCTCGCCACTGCTCGCATGGGTCATCGCACGTTGATGGCGACCATCAGTTTAGATAATATTGCGCTTATGCCGTGCAACCCTGCCGTGGGTGGTCCTGGTAAAAGCCATCTTGTTTACGAAGTTGACGCATTAGGCGGTCAAATGGGTATTAATGCGGATGCTACGGCTATCCAAATGCGTATGCTCAATATGGGTAAGGGACCTGCCGTTCATTCTTTGCGCTGTCAATCCGACAAGATTAAATATCAACATTTGATGAAACAAACATTGGAGAATACAGATAATCTCAATGTTAAGCAAATCATGGTGACTGAGCTTAAGGTTGAGGATGGCAAGGTAACAGGCATCGTTACAGAGCTTGGTGAATTTTATGGCGCTAAGGCGATAATTCTTTGTACGGGTACCTATTTGAAAGGTAAAATCCTCATCGGCGATATCGATTATGTGGGCGGTCCAAATGGCCAACGCGTAGCGGAACATTTCTCTCAATCCTTGCTCGATAATGGTGTTGAATTGATGCGCTTTAAGACGGGTACACCAGCACGTGTAGATAAACGTACTTTAAACCTCGATAATATGGTAGTTCAAGAAGGCGATGCACATCATCACGCATTTTCTTTTATGGATGAATGGATTAACCGTAATGAAGATGTATGCTGGTTGACGTATACTAACAAGGAAACGCACGAAATCATTCATAGCAATATTCACCGCGCTCCTATGTATAGTGGCAAAATCGAAGGCGTAGGCCCTCGTTACTGCCCTTCCATCGAAGATAAAGTAGTGCGCTTTGCTGATAAAGAACGCCATCAATTATTCGTAGAACCAGAAGGTACGGGTACAAATGAAATGTATGTACAAGGTATGAGTACATCTCTTCCAATGGATGTACAATATGCGTTCTTGCGTACCATCCCAGGCCTTGAGAATGTTGAAATTATGCGCCCTGCCTATGCTATTGAATACGATTGCTTGAATCCAACACAATTAACACCAGCCCTTCAAGTGAAACATATTGAAGGTCTCTACTCTGCGGGTCAAGCCAATGGTACATCTGGCTATGAAGAAGCGGCTGCACAAGGTCTTATGGCTGGTATTAACGCAGCATTGTGGCTTGAAGGTAAAGAACCGTTCATCCTTGCTCGCTCTGAAGCGTACATCGGTGTTCTCATCGATGATCTTGTAACAAAAGGTACAAATGAACCGTACCGCATGATGACAAGCCGCAGTGAATATCGCTTATTGCTTCGTCAAGATAATGCAGACATGCGTCTTACGGAAAAAGGCCGTGAAATCAGTCTTGTAAAAGATGATCGTTGGGCTAAATTTACAGCTAAAAAAGCTGCTATCGAGGAAGCAATGGACATGTTACGAAATACACCTGTCAATCCATCCAAGGAAACACAAGCTTTGCTTGAAAGTCTAGGTACAGCACCTATTAAAACAGGTATTCATGCTTATGATTTAGTAAAACGTAATGAACTCTCTTACGCCATCGTAGCCGATGCATTTGGTTTGAAACGCTATACACCTGATGTAGAGGAAGCTGTCGACATTTCTATTACTTACGAAGGGTACATTAAGAAGCAAATGGAGCAAGTCGATAAGGTTCGTAAACTAGAAGAAAAAATTCTTCCAAAAGAATGGGACTATACACAAATCAAGGGCATTTCCCTTGAAGCTCAACAAAAGCTCAACAAAATTCGTCCTCACTCCATCGGCCAAGCAAGCCGTATCTCTGGCGTATCACCTGCGGACGTATCTGTTCTGTTGATTCAACTCGAACAATACAACAGAAGTAAATAACATGTAAAAACATGCATTTTATATGAACTTTTTAGAAGATATTTCTTACAGATTTTAAAAGATATTTCCTACAGATCTTATTGTCCTATACATATTAGACAATTCATTAGGAGTACTTATGAAAGAAAAATACGATGTGCCTATAGCACCTCAGTCTGAATTTGTTTCGTACATGATGGAGCAAATGAGCCATTTTGGCTTGCCTTGTACGGAAGAGCAAGCCAAAGACTTTTACATGTATTATGCGCATATGATTGAAACAAATAAATATCTCAATCTAACGGGTATTACGGATATGAAAGAGGTCGTGGTTAAGCACATGATTGACTCTCTCTCCTGTTATGATCCTGAAATCATCAAATCTGGCATGTTGATTATCGATGTTGGTACTGGTGCAGGTTTCCCTGGTATTCCATTGGCTATCTATGACCGTAGCCTCAAGGTTACCCTATTTGATTCTTTGAAAAAGCGGCTTACCTTTTTGGAATCGATTATAGATAAACTAAAACTGACGAACTGTACTACCTTACATGGACGTGCGGAGGATTTGAGTCGCCAAGATTATCGTGAAAGCTTCGATATTGCTACGAGCCGTGCCGTGGCACGCTTGCCGATTCTTTTAGAATGGACTGTGCCATATGTAAAAGAAGGTGGCTACGTCGTTGCTTTAAAAGGCGCTATCTACAAAGAAGAAGTGAAAGAATCTAATAAAGCCCTTAGCACACTAAAAGCTACTATCGAAGAAGTAAGAACCGTTACTTTGCCAACCTTAGACGATAAACGTGCCATTCTGTACATCAAGAAAACAGGTAAAACACCGAAACAATATCCACGAAAACCAAAAGAAATCAAAGACAAACCGTTAGTATAGCAGCTAATGATTTAGGCGTAGAAACTAATATAAATAAACTCTATGCTATATTGCTACATAAAGAAAAAGAGGATGCAAATCTTAGATCAGCATCCTCTTTTTTTTTCTTAGTAACGAATTAGTTTGGATTCCCTCCCCTACCCTATATCTATTAAATGATATCGTTTACAACAAAATTATATATTTTGTTCACTATATGAGGCGGAGATAAAGATACATATAACACCTTTCCCTAAGAACGACTTAGTTCACTATGGAGGTCGTGGGAAAGGTGTTATATGTTAATCTTAGAATGACTTTATACGTGGTCAATAATATATAATGTTGTATCGATATCATTTAAAGGCATAATATGTACGCCTGCTGCTATTTTCTTGATTTGTTCAAGTGTTTCGATTGCAATTTCTGTACCCGCCTCTTTACCACCTTTTTCCATGCGGTCCAAGATTTCTTGAGTAAGGTTAATTCCAGGCACTTTTTCATGGAGGTATGTAGCCATTTTAAAGCTTTTAAGTGGAATCAAACCGAGCATGATAGGTACATCGAATTCAGACATCTTGTCAATGTAGCGTTTTGCCTGTTCTAAATCGTAAATTGGTTGTGTTTGTACAAAGTGAGCGCCATTTTGAATTTTAGCAGCTAATTTTTGGCGTTCAATCTCTAAATCTGGAGCACCAGGATTACCAGTGGCACCGATGTAGAAGTTTGTAGGTGCGTCTAGGTCATTACCTGCAAGGTCTTTGCCTGCATTTAATGTCTTAGCGATGTTGAGTAGTCCCATACAGTCGACTTCAAATACGGATTGTGCAAATGGATGGTCCCCATTATCTGGTTTATCACCAGTGAGTGTTAAAATATTATGCACGCCCAAAGCTGCTGCACCGAGTAATTCAGATTGCAATCCGATAATATTACGGTCGCGGCATGTAAGGTGGAAAATAGTTTCAATTTCTTTGTTATGTTGTAATAAATAAGAAAGAGAAATTGGGCTCATACGCATTTTGGACATAGGGCTATCAGCGATGTTGATAGCATCCACCTTCCCTTTCAAACGGGCTGCTTGTTCGAAGGTCTTTTCTGCAGAACTGCTTTTAGGAGGATCCAATTCAACAGTAATGGTGAACTGCCCTTGTTGATGTTTTTCTCTTAATGTCATCATGTACCTCGTTACTATACATTATTTTTCTAGTGTTTCAAAGAAATCGTTAGCATGGTTAACAGCAGCGATGCCGTCCTTAGCGTAGATATCCGCGCCTGCTTGGTCTGCGTAGTCTTGAGATACTACGGCGCCACCAACCATGACCTTAGTTTTAAGGCCTGCTGCACGGATAGCAGCGATAGTATTGTCGATTTGTGGCATGGTAGTCGTCATCAAGGAACAGATGCCAACGAGGGCAGCTTTGTTATCTTTAATAGCTTGTACGATAACTTCTGGGTCAACGTCCTTACCAAGGTCGACGATTTTGTAACCATTGTTTTCGAGCAATGCTGCTACGATATTTTTACCTAAATCATGAATGTCGCCTTTAACTGTAGCTACGACAACGGTGCCTTTATCTAAGCTTTCACTAGCAGGAATAATTTCTTTAATGGTGTTGAAAGCAGCCTGCATTGTTTCAGCAGCAAGCATTACTTGTGGTAAGAATAACTTACCAGAACCAAACTTATCCCCCACTACGTTCATCGCTTCAGATAAGCCTTTTTTCGTAAGATCTAATGGATCGATACCATCTGCTAAGGCTTTTTTTACAAGATCAATGATAGCTTCTTTTTCGCCTTGTTCTACACATGCGCGAATATTGGCTAAAGGATCATTACTATCGAAGGATTTTTTATCTGGCCCTTTAGGAGCATTGTTACCAGGAGCAGTCGTTTCGTCTTCATAGCCGTATTCTTTAATAAATTCAGCAGAACCTGGGTCCCAGCCTAGTAAGGTAGTACTAGATACAAATGCTTTTTTTGCTGGATAATTGAGTGGATTCATAATCGGTGTTGTTAAGCCACATGCGAGAGCCATTGTTAAGAATTGGCCGTTCAAATAAGGACGTTGAGGCATGCCGAAGGAGATATTGGACAAGCCCATTACTGTTGGGAAGCCAAATTTCTCTTTATATAACTGTAGCGTACGCAATGTTTGGCGTGCACTATCTTCACCGCTGGCAAGTGTTAATACCAATGGATCGAGTAATAAGTCATGTGGGTGAAGACCATAACCGTAAGCGCGATTTACGATGCTTTCAGCTAAAGCAACGCGGTCCTCTGCTTTTTCAGGTAAGTCACCACTACAGATTGGCAAGCAAAGCAATGCTGCACCATACCGTTTAGCCAAAGGCATTACGTGAGTAATAGACTCCTCCTCCCCATTTACGGAGTTAATGAGGGCACGGCCTGGATAGTTTTTAAGAGCTATTTCCATAGCTGCTGGGTCTAATGTATCAATGGATAATGGTGTTTCTACGAGCATGGATAACTCGAAAATGGCACGTTCCATTAATGGGGTTTGATCCATGCCGGCTACACCCATGTTTACATCGAGGATATCTGCACCTGCCTCTACTTGGTCTAAGGCATCCCGTTTTACACGAATGAAAGAACCATCGCGCAATTCTTGAGCAAGGACTTTACGGCCAGTTGGATTAATACGTTCGCCAATGATGAGTGGTTTTGTATGATGGCCTAACTCTAAAAGTTTAGTACGGCTTGTAATAATTGTTTTAGGTGCAATGTGGGCGCGTTCTTTTGGCGTATGAGCTTTCACAGCATTGGAAATAGATTGAATATGAGCTGGTGTTGTACCACAGCAGCCGCCAACATAGCTTGCACCAGCATCAACAATTGGAAGCATCAAAGGCCCCATCTCTTCAGCTGAAAGTGGGAATACAGTTTGTTTATTTATTAATTGAGGCATACCGGCATTTGGTTGACAGCTAATTGGTAAATTTGTAACGCTTGCAATCTCTTCGATAAGTGGTGTAATTTGTTCAGGCCCAAGGGAACAGTTGATACCAATGATATCAGCCCCTATAGCTTCTACGATAGTAGTTGCTACTGCTGGTGGTGTACCTGTAATAGTACGACCGTCTTCACTAAAAGAAAATTGACAAATGATTTGTACATCATCCTTTGTCTTTCCTGCTGCTTCACGAGCATCTAAAGAAGCTAATAAAGCGGCACGCATTTCCTGTACATCGATGATAGTTTCGATAATAATAAAATCAACGCCACCTTCGATTAATGCTTCGGCTTGTTCACGATATGTATCATAGATAGAGTCAAAGCTCATATTGCCTAATGGTTGTAAAAAACGGCCTGTAGGACCCATAGAACCTGCTACACGAGCAGATGGCTTAGTCTCTGCAATAGCCTCTTTTGCCACCTTTACAGCTGCAATATTAATTTCTCTTACGCGATCCTGTAAATCATAATCTTCTAATTTAAGACCACAAGCACCGAATGTATTGGTAGTGATTACATCACTGCCATGTTGTAAGTATTGAGCATGAATATCCTTTACTACTTCTGGTCTTTCAATATTAAATAGCTCTGGACAATAGCCTTCTTCTAAGCCTGCCGCTTGAAGCATTGTGCCCATAGCACCGTCAAATATATACATAAACATCTTCCTTTAACATCCTAAATTACAATGTTTCACGTGAAACACTATTGTATTGGTTGCCCCTTCATGGCAATACCAGAAATGTCGGCAGTAGTTTTACTACCTTCCTCTTCTCCCCCATCTTGGGTGTTGACTGTTGCTTTCTCTGGTAATTTTCGAGATGCACAGTTTTGTTGTGAACAAGATGTACAGCCTCGTTTAGTTTTAATATCTTCGTTTGCTGGCATTAAACCGATGATAGCCGTTACAGACTTACGTGGGAATAATAAATAGTTCTCTGTTACTTGTAAGCCAATCATCTCTGTTTTGATGATTTTAGCTAATTGTGGTTGGATTTCTAGTGGCCAGTTGCCATAACCAGGGCTAAAACGCCAAGTTGGCTTATAGCCTTGTTTTTTAGCAATTGTATTGATTACTTCGTTTACCTGATCAGCTACCTGTTCTACAGCAGTTGTGGCTGCTGCATCAAGTAATAAGCCTACCGTATAGTTACCTTGTTTAAATAACTGTTCACTACGAATTTCTACATCTTCTCCAACTGTTACGCCTAATACGTATACTTTAGTAGATTTTTCTAGATGCTTTTCGATGATAGACCCTTCAATTTTAAGCGGTGGATTGCTTAAAATTGTTTTTGTTTCTGCATCGTAATCATATTCTTGATATACACCCCTAGGTGTAGCCAATAATTGGATTTCCTTACATGCTTCGTCAACATAGTTTTGTGGGAAATCCTCAGCGTGACGAAGTCCTGCGTATCGTTTTACTTCTGCTTTGTCGATGGCAGGAAGCATTCCGTTATAGATGGGCATAGAAACGCCTCCTCTTCAAAATAAAAAGCTCTGCGTGTCCGTAGAGCGTGTGCTTACTGTTATTAATTGTATATATAAATCTTATAAAGTGATTTTTCTAGACTCTTAAGATTATCAATCTAATTACTATCTAACTAATAGTATATAGATATGAATAATACCTGTCAAAGTATATGGGGCCTGTATTCTCATATAATTTAGTAGTATATAGGTATAGTTTAAAGTTATATCAAAATGATTTTTGTTCATAAAAGTTATTGGTGATGAAGGTTTTATATGTTTAATGTTAACCATAATGTTTCACGTGAAACAATTTATTAAATATAATCTAATAATTTGTTATGAGTATATAAGTATATTAATATTAGTTCATTACATTCCGTATATTACTGTTATATATAATGTTACCGATCAAAAGTTGATTACTTTATACCTTTCGCTAATGGTGTTGTTCTATAAATAAAAAAGATGATATAAAATAATTTTGTGTATATTTGTCTATTGGTATAGATTTATATTAATATGATAATTTTTTACTGTAAAATTTTTTATTAATTTTATAACTTAATTTTTGCGTTAGATTTTAATCCTTAAATGTTTCACGTGAAACATCTAATCGTAAAACTTATAGAACATTTGATGTAATTTTTCTTATTTTGTGTTGTACTATATAGTAAAGGAATAAATTGCTATGTTTCACGTGAAACAATAAAAAATAAGTGTTGTAATTATATTAATGAAGTTATTTACCTATAAGTTTATGTGCGTAATATAAATGTAAGTAGGAAAAAATGTAGTAGATAAATAAAATAATGTAGTAGATAAAAAATTAATGAGAATTTGATTTATAAATACCGTAATTAGCATTGTTTTATGTTATAATGGAAAAGAAATATTTTGAACGAAGATGTGAGGTGAATTAAGTGGGCAAAGTTATAGCTATTACTAATCAAAAAGGTGGCGTTGGTAAAACTACAACATCAGTAAATTTGAGCGCTTGTTTAGCTGATGCAGGTAAGAAAGTGTTACTGGTTGATTTGGATCCACAAGGTAATGCTAGTTCTGGGTTAGGTATTGAAAAGGATGATTTAGAACTCTGTGTGCATGATGTTCTAATTGATGGAGAACCAATTGCTGATATTGTACAACCTACAATGCTTGAAAACCTATTTGTGGCGCCTGCAACAATTCAACTAGCTGGTGCTGAAGTAGAACTAGTTTCCGTTGTTTCACGTGAAACAATGTTGAAAAAAGCATTAGCGTCAGTACGAGATACATATGATTTTATCGTCATTGACTGTCCACCATCTCTCGGGTTATTAACATTAAATGCCTTCACTGCTGCTGATAGTGTATTGATTCCGATTCAAAGTGAATTTTACGCATTGGAAGGGGTTAGTCAATTAGTTAAAACGATAACAATTGTACAACAAACATCCAATAAGGATCTTGAAATTGAAGGCGTGCTATTGACTATGTTTGATGGCCGCACAAATTTATCTATTCAAGTAGCCGATGAAGTAAAAAAATTCTTTGGCAATAAAGTATATAAAACAATTATTCCTCGTAATGTACGTTTAAGTGAGGCGCCTAGTTATGGGGAGCCAATCATTGTATATGATCCAAAATCCAAAGGTGCTGATGTATATACGAAATTAGCTAAAGAGGTAATTAAAGCATCTAAAACTAAATAAGCACTAAAGATAAATAAGTACTAAAGCTCAATAAACACAAAAGCGAAGTAAGTACCTAAAGGTAATAAGTATCTGTTATATGTATGTATCTAATGCTAAGAATATTAGTTTTTGGTGGTTTGCGTGATTTACATATTTTAAATTTGTAAATATTTGTAAGGCCGAGAGAGGTTAGTTGTATGCCAAGAGAAATTAAAAGCAAAAAAAGCAAAGCGTCTGGATTGGGGAAGGGCCTTGAGAATTTAATGAAGGTTGACTCTGTAGAGTCTGTATTGCCTGAAAAGGAGATACATGAACTGCCAATTTCTGAGTTAGTTCCAAATGTAGATCAACCGCGTAAAAGTTTTGATGAAGATAGTCTAGCTACATTGGCTGAATCAATCAAGAATCTTGGTATTTTCCAACCGATTGTAGTTCGTAAACAAAAGAATAAATATCAAATTGTAGCTGGTGAGCGCCGTTATCGTGCTGCTATGATTGCTGGATTGAAAACAGTACCAGTTATTGTTAAAAAATATAATACCGAAGAAATGACAGAGGTTGCTCTTGTAGAGAACCTACAACGTGAAGGATTAGATCCCATTGAAGAAGCATTGGCTTATCAAGGATTGATGGATACCTATAAGCAAACGCAAGAAATGATTTCCGCTCGTCTTGGCCGTAGCCGTTCGTATATTGCTAATATGGTTCGCCTTTTAAAATTATGTGATTCTGTACAAAAAGATCTTATCGAAGGTGATTTAACCGTTGGTCAAGCTCGTCCGTTATTAGCGTTAAGAAGTGCAGCTCAACAAATGGAAGCAGCTGAACGTATTAAAGAGGGCGAGCTAAGCGCTAGACAAGCAGAGGCCCTTGTTAAGTCTATGCAAAATAAATCGTCTAAAGCAAAGGCTGGTAAACCTCAAAATACGGCAGAGGTTCGTGCTCTAATGGACCGTTTAAAACTAAGCTTAGGGTCTCCTGTGAATATTAAATTCCGTGCAGGCAAAAAGGTACAAGGAAAAATTGAAATTGCTTTCTCCTCTGAAGCTGAATTAGAAAGACTTATTGCATATATGGATGGGCAAGATCAAACAGAAGATGTGGAAACAATAGAGTTTAGAGTATAATTGGCTAGCAAAAGCAAAAGCAAAAGCAAAAGCAAAAGCAAAAGCAAAAGCAAAAGCAATAATAATAACAATCTGCGGTAAAAGTGTAGTCTACGGGCTGCGCTTTTACTATATGTAAGAGATTTATTAAATAATAAGATAAGATGTAAGACGTTTTATAATATATTTTGTAATATATGTGAAGGTTAAGTAACAAGGATAGGTTATGGAACAAACACCTAAGGCAAACCGCATACATATTGGCTTTTTTGGCCGTTGTAATGCCGGTAAGTCTACATTGATCAACATGTTAACTGATCAGCCTGTATCGTTAGTATCCGATGTGGCAGGGACTACAACAGATCCTGTAAGCAAAGCTATGGAAATCTTACCACTTGGCCCTGTGGTGATTACTGATACTGCTGGTATAGATGATACAACTGAATTAGGTGCATTGCGCATGGAGAAAACCGAAGAGGTCGTGAAAAAGATTAACTTGGCTGTTTATGTGCTTCGCACCGATGAAGAGCCAACCTCCGACGATATGCACTGGTTAGGTCTTTTGAAACAAAATAATGTACCTGTTGCACTTTTCATTAATGAGATTAATGCGGTGCCAAACAATTTAACGGAGTCTAAAGCTAGTGTAGGTAGAGATATACTGGGAGAGCGTTATATAGCAGATCATACGGGTTTATCTGATTTGGTTACTGTCATTGGCTCTGCTGACTTCACATCTGATGCGAAACGATTAGAGTTGCTTGATCTACTCGGTGGGCTAACACCACTTGATGTAGAAGGGGAGCAAACTCTTTTACAAGGTTTAGTTGAAGAGGGGGATACAATCATTCTTGTATGTCCTATCGACAGTGCCGCACCAAAGGGGCGACTCATCTTGCCACAGGTACAGACTATCCGAGAAATTCTCGATCATAAAGGCCTAGCTTTAGTCTGCCAAACAGAAGAATTACCGGCTATGATTCACTCGCTTAAGAATCCCCCTAAAATGGTAATCTGTGATTCCCAAGCATTTGATCGGGTTGATGAGTTAACGCCTGATTCGATTCCGTTGACGTCTTTTTCTATTTTGATGGCGCGGTTCAAGGGAAAATTACAGGATTTAGTAGCTGGTGTTAAGGCTATTAAGAATTTGAAAGCTGGTTCCAAGGTACTTATTAGTGAAGGTTGTACACATCGTCGTCAATGCGATGATATTGGGACTGTAAAAATACCTAATCTTTTAAAGAAGCAAGGCTATACAGATTTACAGTTAGAATTCACTAGTGGGGGAGCATTCCCTAAGGATGTATCACAGTATGATTTGATCATCCACTGTGGTGCTTGTATGCTAACACGCCGTGAGGTGTTACGTCGTATAGAATGCGCTGTTGTACAAGGTACACCCATTGTAAATTACGGTGTACTCATAGCAGCTCTACATGGTATACTAGAACGAGCAATAAGCCCATTTGTTGACGAACTAGAGGGCTAATAAATAGCATTGTAATATGTATGTAACACATACATTTAGATATACATTACATACTTGTTATATACATTGTTATATAGGTATCGTTTATCTATATTAGATATATTAAATTAAATTGCATGCAGTCATTTAACTTTCACAATAGGAGTGGTATAATTAACTGTTGGAGTTTTGATGATTGTATAGGAAGGAAAATACATGTTCGAATCGATTCAACCGTGGATAGGCATGGTTACCATCGTTCTTGTTATAGTGTTATTCGTATATTGTGTAATCTTACACATTCGTTTAGGTAGCTTGAAAAAGAAATACGATTTTTTTATGCAAGGGGAGCATGGTGCGAGCCTAGAGCGTAAATTATCTGTAGAGGTCAGTGAAATTCGCGATGCTGCGAAAGGCCTTGAGTCCTTGTTATCCGAGCAAGTGGCAATCCGCAATATTCAGAGTAATACGATACAAAAAATTGGCTTTATTAAGTATAATGCCTTTGAAAATATCGGAAATGATCTGTCCTTTGCGCTTACCTTGCTAGATGGGAACAATAATGGCATCTGTATCTCCAGTATTTACGGTCGTAGCGAATCTCGTATTTTTAGTAAACCTATTGTGAAAGGTAAAAGTTTAGTAAGTCTTTCACAAGAAGAATTAGAAAGTTTGAACGAAGCGTTGGGTGAGCGTACCAATGAGGAAGCGTTGACGAGCGCTATCGTCTCGAAATAAGGAAGTTTTATGTTGAAAATACCGGCATTCATTTCAAACAAAGTTGAAAGAAATGGTGACAACTGCATATTGACATTAACTACCAAGCAAGCGAAACTCGTTGCCATTATTGGTTCTGTAGTATTGGTCTTGGCATTGGTACTCGGTATTTGGGGCATTGTGCGTCAAGCTGAGGTTGTGCAATTACGTCAACAAACGCAATTGCAATCGGAACAGTTGAAATTGTTACAACAAAAAACAGAGGTTTTGGATAAGAAAATTCAAAACTTAAATCAAATTAGTGAAGAAAATAAGAAAATGTTGAAGGGCGCTGAATCTGGCACACCAGCTCAAGGTGGCGGGGATGGTAGCGACCCAAAGCAGGAAGCCGCTGATAATAGTGAAGCACAGACGTTAACAGCGGCACAATTATCGGCTCGACTATCCAAAATGGATAAGGAAGCACAAAAATTGCTTGTTAGTTTCTATACAATGCGCAATATCCTTCGCGATGGTGGCGCACAAGATTTGATGGCATTACAATCCATCAATTTCTCCGCTGGTTCTGGTGGTGCTGTGAATAGTACGACACCTAGTATTTGGCCAAGTAAGGGCGTTATTACATCTCCATTTGGTAGCCGTGTTGACCCTGTTACGGGTGCTATTGGTGCATTCCATGAAGGTATTGATATTGCCGATGACTATGGTTCCCAAATCGTGGCTACTGCGGCAGGGGTGGTAACCTTTGCGGGGTATACAAGCGGCGGTTATGGTAATCTCGTTGAAATCGATCATGGCAATGGCTTTGTTACCCGTTATGGCCATAATAGTGCCGTATTGGTAACGGTAGGGATGAGCGTGAAACAAGGTCAAACCATAGCTTTGATGGGTAGTACTGGTAAAAGTACGGGTGCCCACGTTCACTACGAGGTACGCCTTAACAATACGCCTGTAGACCCTATGATCTTCTTACCAATTAGCAATTAGAAATATAAAAGCTTATATAAGACCTAAAAAGAACTTGTTATGCGTGCATATGCGCTTATAGCAAGTTCTTTTTCTTTCCTTTTGTATATATATATTGTAAAATAAAAGTATATGAACGGAGGTATATCTATGAAGGCCTATGTACAAGTTTATACCGGCGAAGGCAAGGGCAAAACAACTGCCGCAATCGGCCTAGCCATTCGTGCCATCGGCGCTGGCAAGAAAGTCCTCTTCTTACAATTTATGAAATCTAAAGTATATAGTGAACATACTATTTTACCTACCTTAACAAATTTAACGTTAGAAACTGTGGGCAAGCCATTCTTTATCATCAAAGAAGGGATGAAGAGTAAGGATGAACTTGCTAAATGGGGCGATGAAGTCGTTGTCTTTGAGTCTGGTAATCCTCCGAAGGATTATGTAGCTCTCATCGAAAAAGGCTATGAACGTGCACTCGCTGCAATCAGCAGTGGTGAGTACGACCTCGTTGTACTTGATGAGTACAATATGGCTCTCTTCTTTGAACTCATTACATGGGATAAAACTAAAGCTTTACTCGATGCTCGTCATCCAGAAACGGAACTCGTATTTACGGGCCGTGGGGCTCCTCAAGAATTAATTGATGAGGCAGATCTCGTAACGGAGATGAAAGAGATTAAACATTACTACCTACAAGGTGTAATGGCTCGAAAAGGCATTGAAAACTAATCATAGGAACACCTAAGGAGGTGATGTGGTTGAGTACAGTGGCTATTGTGGTCCTCGTTATTGTGGCCATTATTGTAGCACTCATCTTGACTATCCTACTGGCACCAATCACATATAGCATCGAAATTGATGGACGGACGCCATATCGTGGCGAACTGCGCATCAAATGGCTGTGGCGCGTATTTTCACTCCACTTAGCGTACATTCAAAATAAACCATTTTTTAAGGAATTATACGTTTTAGGTGTACTTAAGATCGGTCCTGTGAAAGACTATGAACAATGGCTTGAAAATCGTGTAGATGAAGAATATCAAAAGTTAATGGATGATGACGGCGACATATCACAAGCAGAAGCTTTTGCAAAGGCTATGCAAGGAGGTGGACAAGGTCCGACTGCAAGCTCTAGCGGCACAAGCTTTGATGATTTGAAGAGCGCCCAAGGCTCCAATACAATCTTTGATGATGACGAATCACCAGGGGCGGGGAGCGCACCTAGGGCAAAGGAGCGCATTGAGCGACCTGATGCGGCTTCTAAGGATATGGATGCACAAGCTCGTGCTGAGCGGTATGATTCGATACAACAAGATCCAACGGCTCATATTCAAGATGATGATGAAGTAGTAAGTCATGTTACTTTCAATAGTGACGGATCTATCAAGGAAAAGGTATTTACAAAGGTAAATGATATTAAAACGACTGTGAAACAACGTTTTGGAAAGCCTGATCCCAATGATCCGGTAGCATCATTCAAGTCTGAAATTCCTACATTCTGGTTCATGAAACACTTGAGAAATACAGAGTTGTGGCGTCAGATATTCCTTGTGTCGAAACGATGCTATAATCACTCTAAACCACGTGATATGGCTATAGAGGGCCGATTTGGTATTGGTGATCCGTATCGGATGGGGCTTATTGCCTCTATGTTGTATAGCATTTGGCCTGAGCAAGCAGAGTCTATTGAGATAGATTATGTGAACTGGGTAGCTGAAGGCAGCGGCCATATTAAAGGTCGTATGATTCTTGCCGTATTGGCGTGGTATGGTACTAGATTCTTGGTATCTAAACCTATGCGTTCCCTATTGGGTGAAAGTGCTCGTGTCTTCTGGGTTAAACGGAAGGAAGCAAAGCAGCTAGAAAAGCTAAAAGCCGAACAGGGTCAAACAGCGTAAGGATATATAAAGTCAATTGAGTATATGAGCTGTATTATTATAGCTATAATAATAATACTTTCACAAAAAGCGGAGGTACTGTGATGGAGAACAGTAATGTAAAAGAGAATTTGGAAGTCCTATTCGAGAAGTTTAAAAATATGATTAAAGTGGAAACTGTAGTTGGTGAAGCTGTGCAAATCGGTGATACCACACTCGTTCCATTTGTTGATGTAACCTTTGGCTTCGGTACTGGTACAAACCACTGCACAGCCAATAAAAGCCAAGAGTCTGGCGGCGGTGGCGGTGGTGCCAAGATGGAACCAAGTGCGATCCTTGTCATTAAAGGTGACCGCATCGAATTGTTCAACATTAAGGGCAATCCTTACAGCAGCAGCTTTGATCGTCTTATCGGTTTGGTACCTGATCTCGTGTCCAAATTGAAATCCGATAAATACATCTATTTAAATGATGAACAATAATTCGGTGAATAATAAACCATTATTTGATGACAAATTATAAATAATTGGTGAAAGCCGAAATGCCCACATGTGTGTTCTGAATATGTCTGTATCGACTGCTTTAAGGGTCTCAGAGTATGCTTGTGGGTATTATTTTAAGTTCTAATAACTTTCATAAGTAGTTCATAGGCCTTTATTATGCTATTTATCATAGTCTTGTGAAAGTTAGCAAGATTTGTTATAGTAAAAATAGTACACTATTGGATTGTATAGTGACACTTTTAATCGAGGAGGATTTCAGATGAAATTATCTAAAAAATTGACTACCTTAGCTATCGTTGGTGCTATGTCTGCTACTGCTGCAGTAGCAAGTGCTGCTAACATTGGCTTAGTAAATATGAGCCAAGTAGTAAATAGCTACCCTGGCTATGGTGCATTAGATATGAAAATGCAACAAGTAGACGCTCAATACCGTCCACAAATTGAAAAAAAAGTACAAGAAATTGAAAAGATTAAAGACTCTGCACAAGCAGAAGCAGAATTCAACAAAACTGTAGCTCCATTGCTTCAAAAAGAAAACGAAGAAATCAATAAAATTGCTCAACCTATGATGCAAGCAATTCACAATACTGTTGAAGCTATCCGCGTTGAAAAACAAATGGACGTAGTATTGGATGATCCATACACAATTCGTGCTGCTGATGCTAACAGCAAAATCGAAAACATTACTAACGAAGTAATTAGCCGTCTTAAAAAATAATAAGCACAAAACCCCCTAACTGAGGTATCAGCTAGGGGGTTATTTATTAAAATACATTTTAATAAATCCGATAAAGGAGTGAGATTTAATGAAAGATTTTAAAGTATTAGCCACAGAGCGGTATTCGGTTCGGAAGTTCGATGCTCGACCAGTGGAGCAGGAGAAGGTAGATATGTTACTAGCAGTCGCTCGATTAGCACCTACGGCGCATAATTATCAGCCACAACGACTGCTCGTGTTAAATACAGAAGATAGCTTAAAGAAACTAAAAGATTGCACAAATGGTCATTTTAATGCACCGTTAGCGATTATTGTTTGTTACGATAATACGGTGAGCTGGAAGCGAGAATACGATGATGCGGATATGGGTGTTGTAGATGCTAGCATTGTAGGATCCCACATTATGTTTACCGTGGCCGATATCGGTTTAGGTACAACGTGGATTGCTCACTTTGATCCTGCTAAAGTACGCAAGGCATATAACTTGCCTGATAATATCATCCCTGTAGCCATCTTCCCAATTGGTTACCCTCATCCAGACTGTGTTCCTGCACCGGGCCATACAAAACGCTTTGATGTGAGTGAATTTACAATCTATAATTCCTTTTAAAAGAATGTTTTTTAGACTATGTATTACTCTATAAGTATTTAATAACTATGGATATAACTGAACTATTAAACAGTTCTATAAAACTTAATAACTATATGATTTCTCTTTAATACATAGTTCATATAAAAAGGACAGTTGTTTGTATCAACTGTCCTTTGGTATTTTATTCTGGTTTATGAATGAGGTTTACAACGAATTCGCTGTCTTCTACGAGTGTAGCTTGGATGTAGTTGTCGCCGTTGAATTCCAATACTTGTCCTGGTACGAGTACATGCTCTTCCGTTTCATTAAGGAACACTTGTACTTTACCTTTTACAACTGTAAAAATGACATTAGCTTCAGGGTGGTTATGTTTTTCCACCTTTTCACCAGCCTTGCCGCCTTTTTTTACGATTACATAGTTAGGACCTTGGAATAATAAACCTAATTCTTGATTAACTGTGCCTGCCATAATGGACCTCCTAGTTCTAATTTTTATATTGAAAGTTTAATGTAATACATACTATGTTGTATATCTGTCTTATAATTGTATTATAAATGATATTGTTTATCAATGCTGTGCTTATGGCTACAGTTTCGAAAATAGTTAAGCTATTGTATAATTTATATAAAAATAGGTATGAAAAAAGGAGCGTAAGTTACGCTCCTTTTTCAGTACATATATCTGAGAGTAGATAGTTTATATTATTTTTTACGAATTGTATATAAACGTGTACCGTTTTCTTCTGTCGTTACAAGTTCAAATGCTGGATCGATAGCTTTTACAAAAGCCTCGAACCATGTTTGGTAAGCTAATGCCATAAACTTAGGGTCAACGCCCGCTGTACGCCAGTAGCCTGCTTGTAATCTGTGGTCGCCAACCCAGGTAAATTCTTCTGGGCTTTCAGAAACCACTTGGTCACCACCATCGCAAGGCATGCCATTTACGTAGAAGTTTTGTAACGCATTGTAAATCGCTGGTGCAGTGTGTTCTTCAAGGTTATCTTGAGCCACAACGCCACATGCTTGGCCTTGTACTGCAAAGGCATCTAGAATAGCGGTTACTACGTGTACTGCTTCATCGCCGGAATTTGTGTCGAGCATATCTTTGATGAAAGCTGCTTCACGAACGGAAGCAATATTGATTTGGTTAGCTAACCAGCCGTGAATATTGCCATGGTCGATGATATTTTCCAAGGGAATGCTTGGATTAATTGGCTCGCCGTATGTATCTACGGAGATGGAGTGTAGTTCCTCCGCCAAATCATCAACAACTTTAGAAGTTTTTTCTAAAATCAAATTTTCACGCTCAACGAGCAATTGAATTTTGCGATATAACCAGTAATGGATGTGACCTAAGAATGCGGACATATTAAGCTCCTTTTCGTGCTGTTTCTAATTTCTCTACTAAATCGTATACATTAAAACCGTGGATTTCTGCGGCTTGCCATAATGGCTCAGCTGTTGCAGATGGGCAACCTAGGCAACCCATACCAATACCTTGTAATACAGGTACAACATGTGGATAGGTTTCAACGATGTCGCGAATAATTGTGTCTGGAGTGATAGGGGAACCTGCTTCGAGGCGTGGTGCTTCTACTTCAGGATCGTTACCTTGACCAGGCAAGAACACAGCTGGTTCTTCGGACTTGCTTTCAGCTGGAGCACCTTCAAGGTCGCCCAATACAGCTGCTTTGAAAGCCTCTAAACCAATGCGGTCGATGAATTCGCCCATGCGTTCGATTTGTGCGTTTTCTTTATAGTATGCGATGATTCGATCAACTAATGCAAGAGCTTCTTTTTCTGTTTTAACTTCTGCGATGAGGTCGCCGATGCGTGGATGCGCACCGCCGCTACCGCCAGCGTATACATTCCAACCGTCTACAGTACCGATAACGCCCACATCTTTCATGCGGCTTTCAGTACAAGAGTTTGGACAACCGGACACGCCGATTTTCATTTTACTTGGCATTTCAAGAGATAAATATTTGCGTTCGATTTGCATGCCAAGATGTACGCTGTCTTGTTTAGCGCGTTTACAGAAGGTAGTACCTGGGCAGATTTTTACGCTGCGCACGCGGTTGGACACAGTGTATGCTGGCTCCATACCAAGCATTTCCCATGCTTTATCTACGTCTTCTGCTTTCAAATTCGTAATCATAATGCGTTGGCTGCCAGTTAATTTAAGAACAGCGCCGAACTCATTCGCTACGTCGATATATTTTTGTAATTGATCTGGTTGAATGAAACCTGCAGGAACGCGAGGTGTAATTGCATAACGGCGTTGACCGTTTTTTATGCGTTGTAAATTTGCTGCAATTTGTGCCATATTAAATCCTTTCTCGAGCCCTCTCTGCGGAGAATAGTGGCTAAAACTACTTAGTTAATCTATAAAACTCTTTATATATTAATTATTTACGCCCTAGGGTTTTGTGAAAGCTTCGCACATATATACGGACAAGTGGGATGAGATCAACTAGGCGATGCCTCATCAAAACCCGGCGTAATGATCAGTATGGGTATTTAGAATACTGACCCGACGCTCTTAGTATAAACCATTTTAACAAACAATAATGTAACTCAAGCTACAAAAATAGAACTTTTTTAATATTAATTATTGATTGTTTACTAACTATCATTATATACGATACTGTTTACAGATGAAACCCAAGGTTACATATCGTATAATAGACATATAGAATGTTCTTGATGTAGGAGAAACGATGAAAGTCCTTTACGATACTATTTTAAAAGCAACATATATAGGTCGCCCGAATCGTTTTGTGGTGACTTTAGATTTGAATGGTGAAAGTGTGCTCGCTCATTTGCCAAATCCTGGTCGCATGTGGGAGCTCTTGTTTACGGGGGTAACGATGTACATCGTGCCTCACGGCAAGCCGGCTGCGAAGACGAAATATCGTGTGGTAGGCATCGAGCGCAATGGCGTTGTTATCATGCTCGATACAAACTACAGCAACGATGTGGCGCAACATTTGATTGAAAATAAATGTATCCCTGGTTGGGAGGAGTGGCGAGTAGTGAGACGGGAATATACGGTTAAACTACACGGCATATCATCTCGCTTTGACTTGCTCCTCACCAATGATAAGGGGGATGAGTTTTTACTAGAGGTTAAGTCTTGTACCTTGTTCTCCAAGACGGGAGCCATGTTCCCTGATGCTATTACAGAGCGAGGCCGCAAGCATTTATTGCATCTGAAAGAATTACAAAACGAAGGCTACCACACAGGTGTTCTATTCCTCGTACAATGGGACCAAGCGCAGTGGTTCTTGCCAGATTATCATACGGATTTGGAATTTGCTAAAACCTTTAAAGAGGTGGCACCTTCATTAGATTGGAAAGCCGTGGCTGTGGCGTGGGATGAGACTTTCACCATGCCTACGGTGACACATGAATGTTCCTATCCTAGTAGTATCCTCGACACAGAAGCTCATGATAGTGGCGTGTATGTGATGGTCATGCACCTCGATCACGATTTAGATCTCGAAATCGGTTCTAAAGGGATGATGCATTTCAAACCTGGTTACTATATGTACGTAGGCTCTGCGAAGACAAATTTAACAAAACGCATTGAACGTCATAAAAGAAAACGTAAGAAAATGCATTGGCATCTAGATTACTTCCGCGGTCACTGTGCAATGATAGCGGGCTTGCCGATTCGTACTAGTGGGAGGCCGCAGGCTATGACAACTTCTTCTCAGGAATGGGGTAAAGGTAAACTCTCTGACGATGCTCCGGCTGCTCGTGAAAGCACAGATGTAGATTTAACCAAAATTGACGTAGAATGTGCTCTTGCTGATGCGGTGCGAGCTATTGCGGAATGGAATGTACCGAACTTTGGGTGTAGCGACTGTGACTGCAACAGCCATCTATTCGGAATGAGCGAAAATCCGATACACAATAAAAAATTTATGAATGTAGTGGAAAACTTTAGAATGAATACATTGGATGCGCTAGTTAAGTGATTGTTGTTAATGGAGCATAACTAAAAATAGTATGGATGGGGCCCGAATACAAACATGCGAGATTATTAAAAAAGGGGTTCCCTTATCTTTTCGCTCCATAGTGACCTAAGTCGCTTATCAATAAGGGAACCCCTTTTTTATAACTGTATATGTGAATACGTCCCATCCATACCTATGTTTTGTGTTAATTAATTACTTTGACATTAACAACAAATTCACTTTTCCTTTCGCATGGGGCAAGGCCCCTGTTGGGGAAGGGGCGTGAAGTAGAGTATCAACAATTAGCTAAATTTATAAATGATTGTATTTATATATTTGATAATAAGATTTGATATGTGACGGATTATTGGGGAGAGGTGTGGTTGTGTATGAGGTTGTTTAGGCATGTGTTGTTAGGTATCGTTGGTGTTTGTAGTGTAGTGTTGAGTGGTTGTTCTTTTATTTGGACGACGGAGAATGGTGATCCTGCGACACCAGAGGATATCAAGTCTAGCGTGGAGAAGGAGTTTTCGGTTGTGCATCCGAATCTTGTTCTTCAGTCATCTGTGGTGGAGAAGGAGAAGCCATTCCAGCGAAATGTGTATGTATTTTATGATGAAAGTAATGGTATTTCCTTTACTACAAATTCTGTAGTCAAGTGGCCAACATTGCCGGCCCCTGGTGGCGAGCGAAAAAATGATGCGGATTTTGCGTATTCACAAGCGTATTTAGTTCATTTGAATGGTTCGTTAGTGGAACGTGCTAAGCAGTATGGCATGCGGATGGCGACGCACGAGGAAGCCTTGGAGCTAGCTAAGTCTAAAGCGACACGTGTAGCAGGTACTAATAAGATATCTCTATTCACATATGATGAGATTATCTTTGTAGACGAATCTGTAAAGGGTGGAGATATTCTAACCTTTATGAAATCTATATATAGCCTGTATAAACCGCAAGACAACCCAGCGTTATTGCACCCTCGTTCTGATAGAAGCGTAGGCTTTTATTATCTACCAAAAGGAGAAGCGGACAAAACAAAAGCTAAGTATTTGATCGCCTTTCGATTTATGGCAAAAAATGATTGGAAAGAAACCATGCTAACAGGTATTGGCAGTACTGGTAACGACACTTCGGCTGTAGAACGAGACTTTGCTAGCATTTTAGATGATATGATACAACATGCGGTGCATTAGCTTTGAGAGCTATGGTAATATACATTGAAAAATGATAGCTCGATATAACCGATATTTAGTATGTAAATAGACATAAAAGATAGCGTTAACACCTTAAAAATGCTATAATTATATGATGAATTAGTATAAGTGTTAGTAAAATGAGGTGAGATTGTGGCAGACCAACAATGGTCCCACGGGAATATTCATCCCGTTCAGATTGATAAAGAAATGAAGAATGCGTACATCGATTATGCAATGTCCGTAATCGTTATGCGTGCGCTTCCAGATGTGCGCGATGGCTTGAAACCAGTACATCGTCGTATTTTGTACGCGATGCACGAAACAGGCATGACGCCAAATAAACCGTACAAGAAATCCGCTCGTATCGTCGGTGACGTACTCGGTAAGTATCATCCACATGGTGATAGCTCCGTTTACGATGCGACAGTTCGTTTGGCACAGGATTTTAATACGCGCTACCTTTTGGTTGACGGTCACGGTAACTTTGGCTCCATCGACGGCGATAGTGCCGCTGCGATGCGTTATACCGAAGTACGTATGGCGAAGATTACAACGGAAATGCTTGCCGATATCGACAAGGAAACTGTTGATTTCATGCCGAACTATGATGAAAGCTTGCAAGAACCAACTGTATTGCCAGCGAAGATTCCTAATCTTCTCATCAATGGTTCCAGCGGTATCGCCGTAGGGATGGCGACAAATATTCCACCACATAATCTTAACGAGGTATGTAATGGCCTAGCGATGCTCATCGACAATCCGGATGTGACTGTAGATGAATTGATGACCGCTATTAAAGGGCCAGACTTCCCAACTGGTGCACTCATTTTGGGCCGAGAAGGCATCAAAAAAGCGTACTCCACAGGTCGTGGTAGCGTTAAAATGCGTGCTCGTGCGACTATCGAAGAGATGTCTAAGGGCAAGCATAAAATCGTAGTGACTGAGATTCCGTACCAAGTGAATAAGGCTCGCGTTATCGAAACCATTGCGAACTTGAGCCGTGACAAGGTCATCGATGGCATCACAGCACTTCGCGATGAATCTGACCGCCAAGGTATGCGCATCGTTATCGAATTACGGGCTGACGTGCAACCAGATATCGTACTTAACAAATTATATAAACACACTCAACTTCAAGAAACATTCGGCGTGATTATGCTAGCTCTCGTAGATGGACATCCTCGCGTATTGAATTTGAAAGAAGTATTGGGTTACTACTTAGATCATCGCCTCGATGTTATCGTACGCCGCACTCAATTCGAGCTTAACAAAGCTGAGGCGCGCGCTCACATCTTGGAAGGCTTGTTGATTGCCCTCGACCACATCGATGAAGTAATCGCTACAATCCGCAGTTCCCAAACTGACGAAATTGCACGCAATGCATTAATGCAAAAATTCGGGCTTTCAGAGAAACAAGCAGTAGCCATCCTCGACATGCGTTTACGCCGTTTAACAGGTTTGGAACGCGAGAAAATCGAAGAGGAATACAAGGAATTGTTGGCATTGATCGAAGATTTAAAAGCTATCTTGGCTAGCGAAGCGCGTCAACGTCAAATCATCAAAGACGAACTCGATGATATGAAGAAGAAATACGGCGACCCTCGTCGTTCTGAAATCACCATCGATACGTCTGACCTTGATGTAGAAGACCTCATTGCTGACGAAGAAATGGTTATTACCTTGACTAAACAAGGTTACATCAAACGCATGAACGCGAACGTATATCGCAACCAACATAAAGGCGGCGCTGGCGTTATCGGCATGAAGACGAAGGAAGATGATTATGTAACGCAAATTATGCATGTGCGGACCCATAATACATTGCTATTCTTCACATCTGCAGGCCGTGCATATCGCCTCAAGGCGTACGAAGTGCCAGAAGCAGGCTCCCGCAACTCTCGTGGTACTGCTATGGTTAACGTATTGCCGCTCGCGGTAGGCGAATCCGTTACGACTATGATTGACCTTGAACGGGTCCATGAAGATGTAAATTTATTCATGGTTACTGAGTTCGGCGTTGTAAAACGTACAGCTATTGAAGAATACCGCAATATCCGTCGTTCTGGCCTCAATGCAATTAACCTCGACGAAGGCGATCGTTTGATTTCCGTTAACGTAACGACTGGCAACCAAGACATCTTGATTGGCACTAAATTAGGCATTGCTATTCGCTTTAGCGAACATGATGTGCGCCTCATGAAACGGGCGGCTCATGGCGTGCGCGGCATTAAATTGAATGCAGGCGACGTGGTTGTAGGCGCTGGTGTTCTTAATACTGATGAAAGTGAAGCACAAGTGTTTACTATCTCTGAAGAAGGTTTTGGTAAACGCAATGATGCGGAAGCTTATACATTGCAAAAACGCGGTGGTAAAGGCTCTAAGAACTTCAAGATTACTAACAAAACCGGCGATGTAGTAGCCGTAGAGGTTGTTCATAACGATGACGAAGTCATGCTTATCTCTGAGCAAGGTAAAATCATCCGCTTCAATATGAATGACATCGCTGTGAAGAAGGGCAAAGCTATCTCTGGTGTGAAAACACAAAACCTCGACGAAGGTGATAAGGTAGCTAGTATTGCTGTTATTCCAGGCGCTGAAATCGAAGAAGAAGTAGAATAATATAAAACACTATATAACTATTAAGTAACCATGGGCGATCATCTTAGATGGTCGCCTCTAGTGTTGAGGAGTTTAAAAATGAAAAAATGGCTAGCTGCTATGTTTGCAGCAGGAGTTTTCTTTGTAGGTGGCTTTGGTCAAGCTAGTGCTGCTGACTGGTACTATATCGATGCTGATGCTGACGATGCGGCATGGTTTATTGACAACTCTTCTGTATATAAAACAGATGATGCGGCTACAGTACTTGTTAAAATTAACAATGTAGAAGGCTTTACATATATCTACACAGTACGGATTGATCGTAAAGAAAAAACATGGACAGAACTTGATACAACAGTATATAGCAATGCTGGTATAGCATTGTTATCCAGTAAACAAGCACAAAAACCTACGAAAATTGAACCGGATACCATGGGGGCGGAAGTTATGCAGGCCCTATGGGGTAAATAATCCAACAATTTAATAGAAGCTGATATTCGCTCTGTCTATTTAGATACTCAGAACGTATAAGTAGCCCCGAACTATCCTGAAAGCCTCCATAGTGACCTAAGTCGTTTTCAGAATAGTTCGGGGCTTTCTATATTATTAGTACTCTTACAGGGCGAATATCAGTTTTCAAATTCGTTGGATCACACACGGTAGAGAAGTAGAGAGTTATTTATTCCCTTATTTTATGGTATAATTTAAGGGAATAGTTTTATTTGTAAGGGATTAGAGCGGAATGGAGGTGTGTGTATGCGTCGTTTTGAGTATGGCCAGATTCAATCTTTGTCGTGGAAGATGGATATTTTGAGTCTTATTGCGGGGATTTATCGGGCAAATGGTAAGGAGGAGGTTTTGCTTTCACAGAGTCCTGCCATATTAGACTCGCTTGTGGAGTTGGCAAAGGTACAGAGTACAGAGGCTTCAAATGCGATTGAAGGGATTGTGACGACGAGAACTCGCCTCCGGCAATTAGTGGCTGACAAGACGACACCTCGTAACCGGGATGAGCAGGAAATCATGGGATATCGTGATGCATTGAATGTTATCCATGGGAGTTATGATTCCATATCGTTGTCGCGGAACCATATTTTGCAGTTGCACAAGATTTTGTATAATTACCAGTTTAATGCACGTGGTGGGCAGTTGAAGAGCGTACAGAATTATATTAGTGCTACGTATCCAGATGGTCGAACAGAGGTATTATTTACTCCGCTAGCACCTTATGAAACGGCGGAGGCTCTCGATCAGATTTGCGCGGAATATAATCGGGTTGTAGGTAATGGAGAGGTGGAACCACTCCTAGCGATTCCCATATTTATTCATGACTTTTTATGTATTCACCCATTTAATGATGGGAACGGTCGCATGAGTCGATTGTTGACGACGTTATTGCTGTATCGCAGTGGCTTTATGGTCGGTAAATATGTGTCCTTAGAAGCTAAAATTGCAGCAAATAAGGACATGTATTATGCGGCTTTATGCGAGTCTAGTGATGCGTGGTATGGTGAAAGCTTCTGTCCTATGGCTTTCATTCGGTATTGGTTACAAATGTTATTGGCCGTTTATCATGACTTTGAGGATCGTAGTGCTTTACTAGTAAATAGCGGTTCTGCGATGAATCAGGTGCAAGCTGCCATCGATAGGTATTTAGGGGCTTTCACAAAGCAAGATATTAGAGAATGGTGTCCAAATATCAGTGATAGTACTATTGAAAGTGCAGTGCGTACACTTGTAAAAAAAGGCAGTATCCAGCGTAAGGGTGGCGGCCGTTCGACCTATTATGTGAAGCTTTAAGTCATGGGCTCAATAGTTAGATACGATAGCCTAATCATTACGTTAATTGTTACGCTAATAATTAATCTCTATACCTAATTATTGAGTATGTTTGTCTTTCATAAAATATTTAGTTTTCCCTTATATACTAGTTTGTATATTTTTGTATTTTCTTTGAGAGGTATTAATATGAAAAAAACATTGGCAGCTGTTTTGGCAGCAGGCGCATTATTAATCGGCGGTATTGGTAGTGTTGATGCGGCTAATTGGTATACAGTAGGCACAGATAGCAATGGTGTTACTTGGTCTATCGACAACGATTCTGTTAAAAAAGACGATAAAAAAGCGGTAATGGACATTAAAGCGATGGACTACGAAGGTTACCACTATATCGTGACTGAAGAGTTCAATCATAAAAAACGGGAAGTTAAGGATCTTAAGGTGACTCTTTATAACCCACAAGGTTATGTTGTGAAAGAGGAACAAGTTAATAAAAATAGCCGTAAAGTTGAGCCAGGTACGCCTGCGTACGCTGTATTCCAACTTATTTGGGGCGGTAAATAATTGAATCCTACAGACGAGTACACTGTTGATCAGTTTAGGCTTGTTTAGATTGAATGATTTTGTGAAAGCTTCACTGGCGCACGTTCTTTTAAAGAGCGTGCGTTTTTTATGTACAATATAATTTTGTTTTAGCTCTTATAGTATTAACAATTAAGCCATTAGTTTTTATAGCGCTATAAGTAAGTCACTTATTAAGGCACGTTAGTTAACGCTTTTAAGATAGATGAATTATTCATCTTTCTATGTTAAAATGTGATTTATAGTACACTTTTTTGGAGATTTTGTGCAAAAGTGTAACAATTCTACATAGTATAAACTTTCACCATAGCGTATACTATAGGTAAGATGCAGAAGTATGGCTTGGGCGCAGTGCTCCGTAGTTTGGCATATTTCGCCCCAATAGGTTTGGTAGTTATAGTTTGTTAGAGGAGGTCCTCATGTCTCAATACGAATTTATCGATAAACGCGTGCCGATTGCACTCGACAATCCATCCATTTATCACGACATTTCCAAGTGTAAAAACTGTACGTTATGCCGTCGCGCTTGTGCGGATGTAATGAGCGTACTTGATTACTACGACCTTGATGCAAACGGCGATGTGCCTGTATGTATCCATTGCGGTCAATGTGCGGCAGCATGCCCATTCGACTCCATGCATGCTAAATCCGAGCTTGAAAAGGTAAAAGCAGCCCTTGCTGATCCTGAAAAAATCGTCGTTATCCAAACGGCTCCTGCTGTTCGTGTATCCATCGGTGAAGGTTTTGGTTATGAACCAGGTACATTCTTGGAAGGCAAAATGGTTGGTGCCTTGCGTAAACTTGGTGCAGACTATGTAGTAGATACTAACTTTGGTGCGGACTTAACCATTATGGAGGAAGCATCCGAGCTTGTAGAACGCCTTAAAAATGGCGGCCAAATTCCTCAGTTTACAAGTTGCTGCCCAGCGTGGGTACGCTTTGCGGAAATCTATTTCCCTGAATTGATTCCTAATTTGTCTTCCACACGTTCTTGTATCGCTATGGAAGCGGCTATGATTAAAACGTACTTTGCAGAGAAAAAAGGCATCGATCCTCGTAATATCGTATCCGTATCTGTAAACCCTTGTACGGCTAAAAAAGCAGAAACGAAACGGGAAGAAGAAAATGCAGCGGCTCGTTACCACAATGACGAATCCCTTGGCATGGACACAGATATTTCCATCACAACTCGTGAGTTTATTCGTTGGATTCAAGAGGAAAATATCGACTTCAACACAGTAGAAGAATCTCAATTCGACGACTTAATCGGCATGGAAACTGGCGCATCCATCATCTTCGGTAACACAGGTGGTGTTATGGAAGCGGCGATGCGTACGGCTTACAAGCTCATCACTGATAAAGAGCCACCTCCATATGCGTTGACTCACCTCGAAGACGTTCGCGGTATGGAAGGTGTAAAAGAGGCAACTGTTCAATTGGGTGATGACGTAACATTGTCCGTTGCTGTTGTTCATGGCGGTAAAAACACACGTGACTTCTTGAATGCATTGAAAGACAGTGGTAAACACTATGACTTCATCGAAGTTATGGCGTGCCCAGGCGGTTGCATTGGTGGTGGTGGCCAACCGCGCACTAAATTGCCGCAAGCGGTGAAAACTAAAGAAGCTCGTATCGGCGGTCTTTACGAAGCTGATGAAAACTACAAATGGGTTGCGTCCTATGAAAATGAAGAAATCCAAACATTGTACAAAGATTTCTTAGGCGAACCATTGGGCCATAAAGCACACGAACTTTTACACACACACTACACAGACCGCAGCGCGGTTCTTGGTACTCGTAAAGACGTAACACCTGAAACATGCCCAACATCCCCTAAATTTAAAGGTTAATGACAGCCAATTGCTTGAATATGGTGTAAGTTGGTGTTGACTATGTGTCAGTAAAGAAAGAAAAATTTAAAGGTTAATAATAGTCGATTACTCAAACAGCAGGCTGTTATAAAGTAATCAAATGCTTATACACTCATAGTAGCGTTAGCTATTTAGGGTACAACAATATAAAATAGAAAATCCTACGGGTCATGAGTGACTTGATACTCACGTAGCCTTTGTTACAGTGCGGTCACTTTTTAAACGATTCGTAGGATTTTTTTATATAATTATTCAAAATTCACATATTTTTACTGTATAACTTTATTATAATAATCCAGTATAAAAAAATTATTTTATTATGAGGAAAAGATGAATCATTTAGTGTATAATATAAAAATATACTGTACGGATCAAGAGGGGACTTATGGGTGTTGCATTGGGAGAGCAACATAGAAAGCCCATAATATTCATAATATTGCGTAAGCATTAAGGAGCTTTTAGGAGAGATGAACCAGTTTTTTCGGCGGGTCCTGAGTGGCCTTGCCTTACTAGTTGCTGTCGTTGGTACAACTGGATGCCAACATGAGAGTCAGGCAGAACAAGAAACGGTACGAACCGTATCGTACCGTGCCGTCCTGGAGTCCAATAAACCCGTGTCTGAAAAGGTGGACACTTGGATTGCGGCCATGTCTCAAGAGGATAAGGTGGGGCAGCTGATGATGATCAGCCTTCATGGTAGTACGATAGGACAATCCCAAAAGGATGTGATCCGAAAATACCGTGTCAGTGGCGTTATGCTAACGAATGAAAATCTTATTAATAAGAACCAAGTGAAAACTTTCACCAGCGATATCATGCAAACGGCGATAACCTCTAGCATGGTGACACCCTATATTGCGGTGCATCGTGATCGCATATTGCATGGGAATGAAAGTTTCTTGCGGTTGCCGAAGCCCAATCGATGGGGGCAATTGCCTATGGATCGTATCATTAATTTGGCCACGCGATCTGCTATTGAAATGCGGGATATGGGCTTTAACTTGGTTATTGGGCCTAATGCTAACCTTGGTGTACCGAATATGTCTTACACATCCGACCCCACGTGGGCAGGTCATATAAACCTTGCCATGGTGGAGCGTTACCAAATTAATCATATGTGGTCTGCTTATAACTACTTTCCGGCAGTGACCTTAGGGGATGCGTCCTTTGGATCAGCTAATGAGGCGAAAGCGTATCTCAGCAATAATGATGTAGCCGTCTTTAAACGGCTTATTGCGCAGACGACGGCGAATAGCTATATGCTTGTGATGAGCCATATCCAGATTCCTGCTATCGATAACGAACACTTGGCGAGTTCCTCTAAGCCGATTATTGATGGTTGGCTTCGCAAGGAGCTCGGCTATAAAGGTATCGTTATGACGGATCGTATCGATGTGGGTGCGTTGCAATCCAATCAAAAGATAGGCGATTACGCTGTGGCCTCTATTTTGGCAGGCAGTGATCTCATTCTTGTTGATGCGGATACGATTCATATCGATGAAGTCCATCGTGCGCTGACGCAAGCGGTGGCGGATGGAACGATTACGACCGAGCGCCTTAACGAATCGGTTAAGCGCATCTTATTGATGAAAATGCAAACGCAAATGGATCCATAAGATATTTAGGAATATTAGATTTTGTAATCAGAAATTTACGAATTAGATATTTACAAGTTAGAAATTTACAAGTTAGAAATTTACCATTAATAAACTTAGTATAAGAAAATTCAGTAACAATTTAATATACTTTATATGCAAATGACGTGCTATACCTCTCGGGTAGCACGTCATTTTTAACATATATGGATTAAACTATATAGATTAAAATCTATAGTTTAATATGTATAGCTTATCTTATAATGTATAACTTATATAACCATGCCTTATAGGATATGTGGATATCAAAGGTATATGAAAATAAAGTAATCATAAGACCTTTTATGATAGTAAGGCAACATGTATCGCATGAAAGCTCTGATTTGATGCGTAAAAAAATTAACATAATAAAAAGCTATGTTAACTATATGAAAAAAAGTTTAATAATGATTTAAAATTATGATATAATAATTTCCGTAAATAGTTGGAGGTGAGTATATGAATTTTGTGGGACGTGCTGAAATTATAGAGCGTATCCAGTCCCGAATTGCAATGGGCCAAATGAGTTTATGTGTTGTATATGGTCCTCATCGTAGTGGTAAATCCTATGTGGCTTCGCAACTTGTACGCCGTCATAAGGCGATATATTTGGCGGGGCGTATGGCTAATGAATCCGTCCATGTGGCTGATATAAATAGAGCTCTTGAGGCACGTTTTGTTCCTGCTAATGCTCAAGATACATTCGAGCCTGTAGAGAGTTTGCAGCAGGCTTTTGTGAGACTTTTTGAAAGCAGTGTGAAAACACCTCAGACTGTGGTGATTGACGATTATCCATCCTTGGTGGAAGCAGTTCCTCAGTTTCCCATTCACTTGCGCGATTTATTAGATACCTATAAAGATACGAGCCGTTTGAACATCATATTGATGGCTAATGGTCTGGAACAGCTCGATGGCCGCATCATTGGCGATCGCAGCCTTATCGGTCCTTTCGTGTCCGAATATCTCGAGGTGAAACCTTTTTCCTTAGTTGATATGAAATCCTTGGGCCTTCACTATGCAAAGGATGATTTGCGCACCGTCTTTGCCGTAACCGGTGGGTTACCTGCCTATGTGCAATACTTTGATAATGGTGAAAGTATTGATACGAATATTATTAACTTGTTCTTCTCAGTAACGGGAGCTCTCTTTGAAGAAACACAATATATCTTGCATCGAGATATGAAAAATATAACCGGAGCCAATGCCATTTTAACGGGCCTTGCTAGCTTGGAAAGACCGTATTACGTGGAGCTTTTACAAGAAAGCCAAATTAAAAGTGGTACCTTTACATCTCGTTTGAACGATCTCATGTCTATGGGACTCGTGGGCCGCATTCAGGCAAGTAACCGTGGGAACGCGAAGTATGCGGATTACCATTTCACGAATAGTATGTTCCATTTCTGGTACCGCTATGTATATAAATACTGGGGCGATATCGTGCGCGGCTATGGCGCTGATGTATATTATAATCATGTAAAACCGCAGCTAAAGGACTTTGTCCAAGCCGCGTGTATTGCGATTTAATCAGATAATTTCAGATTGAATACTACTACCTAAAGATTGAATACTATTACCCAATGATAGTATATTTCCTCTTACAATGACACCACATTGCGTATGTGGTGTCATTTTTAGTAATTATCTATTTTCAGCAATTACCCTTTGAATCGCAACGTATGGTGTACTATGGATGGAAACTAAGGCTCAAATATAACAGAATATAGGGAAATTCCAAGGAATTGCCGATTTGTCAAAACACTCTTTCCGCGGTATTGTGTACATAAGCGCTATGCCATGGCAGGAAAGGGGATTTATGTTATACACAAACGAAGAACCTTTAGTACAAAAAACATGTATTAAAACTGCAAACTTACAACATGACAACTATCAGTCAGAAACGTTAGAAACACAGGCATTACCATCTCATTCTTTACTATCGAAAGCTAATGAGTCTAGGGAAAGTATTCCAGAGGAATTGAAATTACAGACCCTCGTCTGTGGTCATCAAGTTTTATCGTCCTTGTCGGACAAGAGCCTCGTGTCCATCTGTCAAAAGCCGAATATGCGGATTCAGACGGTAGGGTATCAGCCGTGGTCCGTTGATGAACTTCGTCATGATGCGGCACAAATCGAGCTCTGTCGCAGGTATCGACCGCTCATCTTGCACTATACGAATCGCATGGGAAACCGCGAATTCCGCGAGGACGTAGAGAGCTATCTTTGGGCCATCCTCATAGAATCGATTTATAGCTTTGATTTGAACGGGGCAGTACCGTTCCCAGGCTTTGTGAAAGCTGGCGTCATGTACGGTTACATGCGGTACTGGAAGCGTGAACGATTGCGATATCGCCGTGAAATTCACATCCCAGATCGGACCACCGATGATGGAGAAGTCGCCTTTGGTATGGATATCTTCGCATCTGGCGAGAATGTAGCGGATATGGTGATGAGTGCCGATGAAGAGCATAGGCTTCGAGCACGCCTCGTATGGGCCTTAGGCAGACTATCTCCTGATCAACGAGACCTACTGCGCCGTGTCTACGGTGAGTGCCAAAGCTTGGTATCGGTTAGTGAAGAACTGAACTGCAGCCGCCAAGCCATCCAACGGCGTCACGAACGAGCTATTCGGAAGCTGCGTAGGTATTTGAGTACGGACTTTGAACACTTGTGTGTGCATTAGTTATTATAATTTAATTTCTTATTTATATCCTATATATTGCATATTTCTTTTAATCTCGATTAACAAATATACATAAAATATGCAATTCTCAATTTAAATGAGAAAATAATGACACATCAAGGTATATATAACTTTTACAAGATCATAAAGTCATTAAATATACGTAAATTTCTATAGTTTTGTATATATATTTACAAATTATACAGGCTGATATACAATTAAGTCAGCAGCAGATTAAAGCATGCTAATCTGCTTTCACAGAACACGTGTTCATTGTATTGTTGAAAGGAATGTTCCTGATTAGATTGGAGAGGATTCCATGGCAATAGATGATAAACTAACAGATTTGATGGCCGCTCGGCTATCTAAGGGAGAAGATTTGGATTTGATCTATACGAATCCAAAGAATCACATTGTTTGTTTTATTCCTACCTATCAACCTAGTGGTGGGGACAGTACGAAGTGTTATTTTGTGGATGGACGGGAAGAAATGGTTCATCTGCCGATGCGCACGATTACGCGAGAGCTGGCGATGCAGGAAGGGCTGAGACCCAATTACATCATGACCAGCGACGGTCGACGCAGCAGCTATACGGCACCTAAGACCTATGGTCCGCATCTAACCTTTGCTCATATTAAATGTCGCCGCCCTATCGGCAAGGACGTGGTGTACGGCCTCTTTAACGTGGCTATACCCTATGAATATATCGTTACTGAAGGTCCGGAACCCGATACGAGCTATATTCATGTGGCGGACTTTGCACCGATCTTGGTGTACCAATCCCCGCGTCATGTCAAACACAAACTGAACGAAGCGATGCTAGAACACTGCAACTACGTGAGAAAAATGCTAGCTCGCATCAAACTCAGCCAAAACCCTCAAGTCGTGGCCGAACTATTTATCGCCTGGAGAGACCTAACGAGATAACTCGTTGGACGGTGAAAGTAGAAATAGGAGGGTGGAGAGAAATCTGGAAAAGGAGGATAGGCGTATAAGAAAATAAATAGAACTGCGGGAGCAGATGAATTATTGAAAATAAGTTACATATGGCACCTCAATAGAGCCACCTTATATAAGGTGGCTCTATTTTCATATGTTTTTCATTAATGCTATTGATGTGCTATAATAGACCTAGATTTAATCTTTTGAAAATCAAATCTGCGCCGTTGTGATAGTGGCGCGGTTAAACGACATTATTTTAGCTCATTAAAGTGCCTTCTGGGGTGGAGTTACAATCTCCGCCGTTTTTGGTATTTTAGAACCAGTAAATATCTGTTGTTTCAAAGACAGGGTTAAATTAAATGATCCCCTAATGGGGACGGAAACCTTAGATTACGTGCATCTTTCTGATGCAGAGGGATTTCCAGGTTAAATTAAATGATCCCCTAATGGGGACGGAAACTAAAGCCATAAGCATTTTATTTTGCTCTTTTAGCAATTCGTTAAATTAAATGATCCCCTAATGGGGACGGAAACAATTTACAAAAACACGATGTTATAGGATTAGCATACCTTTTAAGTTAAATTAAATGATCCCCTAATGGGGACGGAAACTCCCTTTCGTATCGTTGGCTACTAAATATTTAAAGCCTTTCACGTGTTAAATTAAATGATCCCCTAATGGGGACGGAAACAAATCATAGATTTTTCATCGAGTGTAAATAAGTTTTTGTTAAATTAAATGATCCCCTAATGGGGACGGAAACATTTAAGAAAGGAGTACAGTATGGATATTAGTACTGTGCAAATGTTAAATTAAATGATCCCCTAATGGGGACGGAAACTTCATCGTAGGTTCTTCATATGTATTACCACTACGATTAAGCGTTAAATTAAATGATCCCCTAATGGGGACGGAAACCGTTTTACTGTGTGATATACTAACATACCCATAAGAAAATAACGTTAAATTAAATGATCCCCTAATGGGGACGGAAACGCCCCCTGTAATAACTCTTGGTGTTCTTGTGCCCTCCGTTTAGTTAAATTAAATGATCCCCTAATGGGGACGGAAACACATGGCTTGCAAGTGGTATAATTTGTTCCCCATCTTTGTCGTGTTAAATTAAATGATCCCCTAATGGGGACGGAAACTTAGTTACAGCCATTTTATTCACCGTATGTTAGCCTGTTGGTTAAATTAAATGATCCCCTAATGGGGACGGAAACCCTAAAACCCCACGTTTAAAATATTGGTATTCCAGCATAATTGTTAAATTAAATGATCCCCTAATGGGGACGGAAACGGTATCTTTTCTTCACCTCTAATGCTAATCCTTTTCCAGATGGTTAAATTAAATGATCCCCTAATGGGGACGGAAACTTTTGAGTTTTGTTGATTTCAATAGATTTCTTAGTTACAGCCATGTTAAATTAAATGATCCCCTAATGGGGACGGAAACGTACAGCAGGGCAGGAATCATCGTTACGACCGCAATAACCTGTTAAATTAAATGATCCCCTAATGGGGACGGAAACTATTACACGCTTGAGTTAACTAATGCATTGAAAGAGTTGCATTGTTAAATTAAATGATCCCCTAATGGGGACGGAAACAAAATCACGGAGTTATATCTGAAATTCTTGTAACTTTATACAAGTTAAATTAAATGATCCCCTGATGGGGGCGGAAACGAGTTATTGAACTTTTGATTAATAAACTTTTTCATAACATTTAGTTAAATTAAATGATCCCCTGATGGGGACGGAAACCCCTTTGTTATCCATTTCATTAAATGCGGTCTCCGGCATCTTGTTAAATTAAATAATCCCCATTAGGGGACGGAAACTTGTAGTTATTTACTATCCGATAGGTCTCGGGGTTTTCCTTTGGTTAAATTAAATAATCCCCTGATGGGGACGGAAACAGTAACTAATAAGAATTCCATATGACGTCCTTTCTGTGATATAGTTAAATTAAATGATCCCCATTAGGGGACGGAAACATGAAATCGCCTTCATAAGCTAATGCTTCTTTAGTAGCAGATTTGTTAAATTAAATAATCCCCATTAGGGGACGGAAACTCTACTACCACGTCCTGACGGTTGTATTCGATGAATCTTGCCCAGTTAAATTAAATGATCCCCTGATGGGGACGAGAACAATTCATGTGATTTGTACTCTATAAGTATATTCTCCAATACGTTAAATTAAATAATCCCCCTTACGGGGCCGGTTCTTATGTCAAAAACTCATATAAGTACAAAAATATAGCCAGTATATTCTTTTTAGTGAATATACTGGCTTTTTTGTATAAATCGGATGGTTTTTCTATTGGTTTTAATCAGAAATGAATATATAATGAAGTCAATAGGTTTTTTATTTCTTAAGTAGAGTTTGGAGGCGATGTGATGGGTAAATGGGATGCACTGGTAAAGGGTGCATTGCTTCATGATATCGGCAAAGTCGTGTATCGAGCTAATCAGGGAACCGATGCACATTCTAAGCGCGGCGCTGCTTTCATTGAGCCCTATTTTTCCGATATGGGCTTAAAGCAAAGTATTACTCATTGTTTGAAGTATCATCACGGGAAAGAGCTTAGTGCAGCTCAACTAAAAAATGATGATTATGCATACATTGTGTACGAAGCGGATAATATTGCTGCAGCTGTAGATCGTCGAGATCTTGAGGAAGGTGAAAATACCTCTACACAGAAGTTTGATAAAGAGTTAGCGCTTCAATCAATCTTCCGTGTATTTGGCGGTAAAACTAGTACTCAACCCTTACAGTATTATCTACGTGGCATTGATGTGTCGGACCATTTTAATTATCCTGAAAGTGATAAAACTATATGTGCATCAAGTGATAAATATAAGGCACTATATGATGTGTTAGTACAGAACTTTCAGCAACAACCAATAGATAAGATGTCCGTTAATGAGTTGTTGAGAATTTATGAAGACACTGTGTCCTATATGCCATCTAGTACGGCAACAGATCAAGCCAATGATATCTCTTTGTATATGCACTCAAAGATAACAGCAGCTGTGGCACATAGTATGGTGCATTATTTTGAGGAGCAAGGTATTACTGATTATAAAGAATACTGTTATCAGAATTCTAAAAAGTTTCGCGAAATGCCAGCGTTTCGATTAATATCTGGAGATATTTCTGGCATTCAGAATTTTATTTATACGATTCCGTCTAAAGGTGCATTGAAATCATTACGTGGTCGCTCATTCTATTTAGAAATTTTGATGGAACAAATTGTAGATGAGCTATTAGATGCATTGCAGTTAACTCGGGCAAATCTTATTTACAATGGTGGCGGTCATTTTTATGTATTGGCTCCTAATACAACAAAAACTTGTACTGCTATTGAATCTATGGAAAAATCTATTAACGAATGGTTCTTAACCGTATTTGGTACTAAATTGTATTTAGCACTTGGTTCTGCTACAGCAACAGCTGCCGAGTTAATTCAATCGCAACGTACATTATTTCGCAAGGTGAGCCAATCTGTTGGTGAGGCTAAGGCTAAACGATATTCTGAACAACACCTAACAGATCTATTTAATCCAAATAGTACGTATAATACAGTTCTTCATGGTGAGCGAGAATGTTCCATTTGCCATACTTCAACAGCAATACTATCGCCTTATGGTAAGGATACCGATGCTGAGGCTTGTCCAATTTGTAATGGCTTGTATCGCTTAGGGGAACAGATTGTTGACAGTCGAGATACGGTCTTTGTATTAGCTAGCCCTAATACGAGTGATGATAGTGAAAGTATCCCTAAGGTTGAAGTATATGTTAATAATTTGAATAGTGATGCGGATAATTTGAAGTTATATCTTTATGTGGTCCCTGAAGCATCATTACAGAAGTTTGAATCTAGTCATGAGATTTTTAGAATATACTCTAAGAATACAGCTAAAACTGGACATAATGTATTCAATCGTATTTGGTTAGCGGATTATGTAGCACGCAAGGATAATGGTCAAGTTTATGAATTTGAAGAACTTGCCGCATCTAGTGGCTTAGGGGATGATAAAGGTATTAAGCGACTTGGTGTATTGCGAGCAGACGTAGATAACCTTGGTGCTGCCTTTATCGGAGGCTTTATTTCTGAGGGCTCTGATAAATTTAAATATGGTACTTTATCACGATATGCTGACTTATCTCGTGATTTGGCAATGTTCTTTAAGGTTGCCGTTAATAAAATGGCTCAAGGTGATGTGCAAGGTTTTGGTAGATCTGTTACACCATTTACTATTTGGGCTAATAAAAAAGTTACGACTAGAAAAATTCACGTTATTTATTCCGGTGGTGACGATGTATTCCTTGTTGGTGCATGGGACGAATTGTTAGAATTAGCAATTGATATTCGTGAAAAACTGGCAGAGGTTACAGATAATAAAATTACTATGTCTGCTGGATTAGCCTTATTTTCTCCATCCTATCCAATAAGCCAAATGGCAGCGATTACGGGCCTACTTGAAAGTGTTGCTAAAGACAATGATGGCAAAGATAGTATTGCCTTGTTTGGGTTTGAAACAAATTCAAATGGTGAAGAGCGTATATGTCGTCATGTGTATAAGTGGGAGGAGCTCATTGATAATGTAATAGAAGACAAACTTTATACACTAGATCAATTGTTTGTTATTCCGGGGATTAATGAGGCTCAACCATCAAAACTGAAATTAGGGAAAGGTTTAGTTTATAAGTTGATGGACTTATTACAAGGAATTTTAAATGATAGAGTACAGGGGAAGCATATTAATGTAGCTCGTATTCTTTATTTATTAGCCCGTTTAGAACCTAAGAAACATGATCCTGCGTATGGATCATATAAAAATTTTGTTACAGCAATTCATACTTGGATTCAAACAGAAGCAGATTGTAAAGCATTATTAACAGCTTGCAACCTCATTGTTTACTATATGCGTGAGACGAAGTGAGGACAACTATATGGCACAAGATACATTTAATTGGAGTTTAGACCTTGTTAAGGTGGCTGAGGCCGTTATTAATAAGTTAGATAAGAATAAAAGCGGTAGTGCTTTTTTATTAAAATATGCACAATTACGTAAAATTTTATCTAGTGTAGTAGCAATTAAAAATAAACTGAGTGTTGCTCAACGAAGAAGCAAAGCTTTTGATAAGTTACCTAATGATATTGCAATGGATGTACGTTTTTTAAAAACTACACTTTTGTATCAAGCTGGTCGTATTGAAGAGTCTGTTGGTCGTGGTAAAAAAGTTTATCCAGTAAAGCAATTGATTGATATTAGTAAGCTTTTAAATATGATTGAAGATATTGGCACAGATGTTAAGCGTTTTGATTTACTATGTAAATATGTAGAGGCTTTAGTAGCATTCTATAAATATCGTTCTGTAGAGTTATCTCAATCACCAGAACCGGCATTTAATACTAATCAAAATAATCGTCCATCATTTGGTAACCGATAATAGGAGGAGCTTAACATGGAGAGCAATGATAAATTAAAATCTTTACGTGGTAAATTACTAATTACAGGTACTATTAAACTAGAAACGGGTATGCATATTGGGGCTAGTAATGATTTTGCACCTATTGGCTCTGTTGATACACCATTCATTCGTGATGTAGTTACTCAAGAGCCAATTATTCCTGGTAGTTCTATTAAAGGCAAATTACGTACCCTACTAGCTAAAAGTCATTGTAACGATTATATAATGAATGATATTAAAGAGGATAAAGAGGAAATCAAACGTTTATTTGGCTCCGTAAATCCTGTAAAACCAGCTCGTTTACAGTTTTATGATTTATTTATCACAGATGAAACTCGTCAACTGTTTGCTAATATAGAGACAGATACTTATATGGGTGAAATCAAGTTTGAAAACACCATTAATCGTGTTGATGGTAGTGCTAACCCTCGTCAAATTGAACGTGTTCCAGCAGGTACTGTATTTACATTTAAAGTTGCATATAACATTGAAAATGAAGCCGAAGTTACTGAAGATATGAAGATTTTACAAGAAGGTCTTGCATTACTAGGTATCGACTATTTGGGTGGTCATGGGTCTCGCGGCTACGGTCGTGTAAATATTTCTATTGATGATGTGAAGCCAGTAGGTAATAGTGCTATTAATACGCAGGATTTATTAGATATATTAAGAAAGTAGGTTGTTATTATGAACTACTATCTATATCCATTGCGTTTTCTTACACCGGTACATTTCGGGGATACCTCAGAAGGCGGTAGTTTAGAAACTATTTCTCTTACATTAGGCTCTGATGCACTATTTGGTGCATGTTGTCATGAAATCTGCCATGATACAGGTTTATTACAATCTTTTATCGACTCTGTAAAAGATCAACATATTGTACTATCTAGTTTGTTTCCGTACTGCATAGATAATGGGGAATATCAATTGTATGTACCTACACCTATCATGCAAATTGATTCAAAAGAGCTGCCTATTACAAGTTTCGCAGAGACAAAACGTGTAGCGACAGAGCAAAAGAAGATTAAGAAGATTGAGTATATCCGAGCATCACAGCTACAAAATTTTAGTCAGTATATAGAGGCCGATATTTCACAAAAATATATGCCTACCTTTGGTGCTAAACAAACATCTGCGCAGGTAAATATGCGTGGAGAAATGAGCCGACCATATTATGTGGGCAACTATCAATTCATGTCACATACGGGGTTATACTTTATTGCTGGTTTTAATGACGATGCAAGCCGGGAGTTATTTGAAGGCATATTTGAAGTTTTAGGACTATCTGGTATCGGTGGTAAACGCAGTGGTGGTTATGGGAAATTTGAGTTAGCTGACAATCCTATTAAACTAGAAGTTCAAGATATCTATAAAGATATTTCTGCTTTATATGCGTTGATTCATAATAAGCAAGGAAACATGATGTGCATTAGTGCCTGTGTTCCGACTAGTGATGAAGTGGCTACTTTAAAACAAGGTTCCTATAAATTACAAAAGCGTGGAGGCTTTGTAGGGGCTGCTGGAACTACGACTCAAGTAAAACGTAATTCCTATTATGTTGTTAAGGAAGGCTCTGTTTGTCCAAAAGCATTAGTAGGACAAATGCTTACTATTACGGGGGATACTTTACCTCATCCTGTATATCGTAATGGTATGGGCTTATGGATTGGGGTGGATTATGAGTAATCGTATAAATCATGCACAACTATCGCTCACTATTGTGAGTCCTACCAATATTGGTGGCCCTGAAAAGCTAACGACTAAGGACTATATGTACAATTACGATGCTGGTGAAGTATATCTTCTTAATAACTACGAGTGGTTTCGCTTTTTAGCACGTCATAATAAATTAGCAGAGTTTGAAGCATATATGCAGGATGAGATGGTGAGACCAAATGGTCGAACTATGTATGATTGGGCTAAAAATGCTATTGGTGCATCTCAATTAACAAAAGATACATTAGGTTCTGCTATTGGCTCTATTATGAAATCATCGATATATAATAAAGGGCGTAAAAACTCATTGAATGATATTACGCCTCAGATTCGTGGAGCCAATGGGGATGTTTATATCCCTGGTAGTTCTATTAAAGGTGTTATTGATAGTGCTATTGTTTCACATATACTCCGTAGAGATGCCAGGTTTAGAGCTACAGTGCAACAAAAACTAAAGGAAATTTTACAGAAATATAGAGATTTCCAATATGATAAGAAGCGTTGTAAACGTGAAATCGGTTCTGTATTACGAGAAGTGAACAAGTTGATTGATCGTAATATACAAGTACTGTTCGGGAATTCAGAAAAGAGAGTTAATGGTATCTTAGCTAGTGCTTTCCGAGGTGTTTCTGTTTCTGATGCTATGCCTATGGGTGTGATTAAAACAGAGGTATTAAAGAAAGAGGATTCTTGTGTTGAGGAAGATGGAACTCATGATATTTCTGTACATCGTGAGTGCATTTTACCAAATCAACAGTTCTCCTTTACATTAACCCTTGATACAGCTATGACTAAAGAAATAGGGATTACTAGTATCGATCAAGTGTTAGATATTTTACAGGAAGACTTTGATACTACTCATAAGTTATTAGCCTCTAAATTTAAGAAGGTTAGTCCGTCTGTCTTTAAAGCTCTAGACTCAGCTAATGCGTATATTGGTAGTAATACAGGATTTATTCAAAAGACTATTATTATGGCTGCTTTCACGGATGATGAAAAAACAGGAATTGATATTATTAGAGCTATTTTAGATGTGAATTTTCAAAAGGCTAAACATGATAGTAAGGATAAATTTATGGCACCACGTGCGATTAAATTAGTAAAGTGGAATGGCAATTATTATGAGATGGGGGGCATTCATATTGGCAGATAATGTTGAAATTATGGCCATTGAGTTAGGAATAACAGCAGACCCATCGATTAAAATTGTGCAGTCTATAGGTAGCGTGCTACATGGAGTCTTAATGGAGCTGGTGGGAATAGAATATGCAGGTCAGTTACATGAAACGGGCCTGCGCCCTTATAGCCAATATATCTATTTTGATAAAGAAAAAGGTCAATATATTTGGCGTCTTTCTGCTGTAACAGCAGAGGCTGTTGAGCGTATATTACGACCAGCACTAGATATGCCTGAAAAGATTTTTTTGAAACAAAAACGAGGGCATATTTATATTCAAGATAGAACTATTTTAGAGGAAACCTCTTATGAAGCGTTAATGGCTAAGTTTTGGAGTGGTGAAGCAGAATATGCGCAGGCTAAATTGCGGTGTGTGACTACAACAAGCTTTAAAGTAGATCAACAATATACAATATTCCCTGAAGCCTTTCGTATCTATCGCTATTTATTGCGTCAGTGGAACCAGTTCACTACGTTTGAAATGATGGACTCTGAAGATTTATTAGCTGCACTTGAATCAGCTGCTTTCATTCGCGACTATAATTTGCGAATGAGCATGTATGGTTTAGAAGGAGTTAAAATCCGTGGTTTCCGTGGAGAGATTGTAATGCAATTTAAGCGAAATTTAGTGATGCAACGTATCCTATCTCTATTGACTTATTATAGCCAATTCACAGGGCTCGGAATTAAGACCGCATTAGGTATGGGTGGGGTACAAAGTGAGGTAGTACAATGAGAATTCTTTATACTCCTGTAGGAGATACAGATCCTATTCGTGGTTGCTATGATGGTGGGATGCTTCATATAGTAAGGCATTATAACCCTGATATGGCAATCCTCGTATTGAGTAAGGATATGGAGCAAAAGGAAGCATCTGATAGCCGATTTTCTAAGGCTTTAAAACATGTGAAAGCTGATTTAGATATCAAGCTTATATACACAGGTCTTGAAGATGTACATCGTATTGATACTTTACAACCGTTTGTTGACCATTTCTATGAGATGCTTTCAGAATATCCTGATGCAGAGATATTGATTAATTTAAGCTCTGGTACACCTCAAATGAAGTTAATTATGTCTTATCTCAGCGTAGAGCATGATGCGGTACGAGGTATACAAGTCGATAGTCCTCAAGGTGGCTCTAATCGTTCTGAGCCAGCAGTTAATGATGACGAAGATATTGAAATCGTTATTGAAAATAACTTTGATGATCAAGGAGATACTGAAAATCGATGCCATGAACCTCAGATGGGATATATTAAGCGTAACAATCTTAAACAATCTCTTCATACTCTTATTAATAGCTATAAATATAAAGAGGCTATAGGTCTTTATCATGGCTATAAAAGAACCTTTAAAGATGGTGTTGTTATTGATGTATTACCGCTCTTAGAACATGCTCAATTGCGATTGGGTTTAGATTATAATGGTGCTTTACAAAAGTCTCGTAAAGTAGGCTCTATAAACTTATCTTCTATATTTACCGATAAGGTGCTACGCAAATTACATGAGTTTTTAATGCTTATGGAAGTGCGGTTAAAACAAGGTCAAATTGAGGACTTTATTTTAAAAACCACTCCATTTATGTATGAGTTGATGCGTTATTACTTTACTAAAGAGTTCCATGTAAACTGGCGTCAAGTTGAGAAAAAAACATCTATGGGCATAAGCCTTGATATGGTAGCATTTGAAAGCCAATATCCTAAACTATATACATCATGGAAGTCTAATACTAATAAACCTTATCGACAAGAGCTCCAATTATCTTTTTATCATATGTTACATATGTTGGAAGATCAGGATACAGTTGATACCTCTTTATTGAAGCAATTAAAAGAGATACGTAGAATTGAGAAAAAAATTCGCAATAAAATGGCTCATGAGGTTGTTGTATTTACAGAACAAGATATTTGTAGTGCTGCAGAGATTCAATCATTGCAATCTTTCTTACATCAGATTAAGGATGTCTTCTTTATTATTACTGGACGAGAAAAACAGAATAAACTAATTTACGATACTATCAATACATATGTGTTAGAACAAATTCAATAGTGTGAAAATTCATTAAACTGAATAATTTTATAGATTATCATCTTTAGACCCAAATTGATTCCTTAGCGTATTCATTTATATAAAAGGAGGCGACTATATGTCATCCCTATATGTTACAGAAGCAGGATCGTTTATCAAGCGTGACGGGGGTCATGTTGTAGTTGGTCGTAATAATGAGGTATTGTTCGAGGTTCCTTTAGAGCGAATTGAAGATATTACTGTCTTTGACTCAGTATCTATAACAAGCTCATTGGTAACTGATTTTATTGAACGTGGCGTACCTATTACATGGCTATCTGGTTATGGAAAGTATTTTGGTACTATAATCAATACTAATACTATTGACATTAACAAACATAAGAAGCAATTTGATTTGTTAGATGATAATGCATTTAGAGTGGCTATGTCACGTAAAATTATTCGGGCAAAGGTGCGTAATCAGCTGACTATTCTTCGTCGCTACGCACGAAATCTAGAAGAGGATATCAATATAGATGTGCAAATTGCGAATATTAAATCTGTACGTAGCCATATTGGTGAATGTATGCGTGTATCTGAACTCATGGGCTATGAAGGACTGATAAGTCGTCTTTATTTTGAAGCACTAGGTAAAATTGTGCCATCTGTTTTTGCTTTTACAAAACGTACAAAACAACCGCCTCGAGATCCCTTTAATGCTATGCTCGGATTAGGTTATAGCATGCTGTTTAATGAAATCTTAGCTGGTGTTATTAATGCTGGTCTCCATCCATTCGTAGGAGTCATGCATAGCCTAGCTAAAGGCCATCCAGCCCTCGCATCTGACTTAATTGAAGAATGGCGGGCGCCAATTATAGATTCTATGGTGCTATCTATGGTGAGCCGTAATATGGTAGATTTATCCGAATTTGATAATTCTGATAAAGGTTGCTACCTGACAGCAGAGGGACGTAAGGCATTTTTAATGGCCTATAATAAGAAAATTCGTTCTGAAAATCAATATATTGATGATTGTAAAAGCTATCGTGAATCTATCTATAAACAGTGTAAGCAATTTGCTAGTGCAATTATACACGAAGATGTAGATTTGTATACGCCATTGGAGATTCACTGATATGAAAAAGTTTATCGTCCTAGTTATCTATGATGTGGTGGATAACAAAACGCGTAACCGTCTTGTTAAATGCTTGGAACGTTATGGCGTTCGTGTCCAAAAGTCTGCGTTTGAAGCTTTGCTTAATAGGAAGCAATATGATGCTATGATGCGGCGAGCTAGTAAGATGATTAACCCTATAGAGGACTCCTTACGAGTCTATGTCCTTGATGACATTATAAATATCTATACTTGGGGTATTGGAGAACGTAAGGAACAAGACTGCATCATTCTTTAAATATAAACAGTTACTCTCGATTAATACTGTTACGATGTAGAAGTGTAATTAACAATAATAGAATCATTAATATTGGTAAAAGTATTTCAAGACTTGATGTTTTGCATTGATGATTCTATTATTGTATTATCTATTTTCTTATATGATATAATGGGTCTAGAATTTAACTCCTGAGAAATTAAATCTGCGCCGTTGTTATAGTGGTGCGGTTTAACGGTGTTATTTTAGTTTGCTAAAGTGCCTTTTAGGATCAATTTGTAATCTCCGCCGTTTTTTGTATTTTGGAACCAGTAAATATCTGTTGTTTCAAAGACAGGGTTAAATTAAATAATCCCCTGGTGGGGACGGAAACTAGAGGATACAAAAACAAGTATCTAATCATATTTACACCGCAAGTTAAATTAAATAATCCCCTGGTGGGGACGGAAACTAGTATTAAGAGCCGATGATGAACGTGATATGGCTCGTATTGAAGTTAAATTAAATAATCCCCTGGTGGGGACGGAAACATGTTTTTTTCATCAAGTTTAAAGCTATTCACTGCTTTTTTATGTTAAATTAAATAATCCCCTGGTGGGGACGGAAACTCGTCAGATAACGAGGAAAACTCAACTTCTTCTTTATTGTTAAATTAAATAATCCCCTGGTGGGGACGGAAACAGATTAGCTGTAATAGTTACGGTTACAGTTCCAGTGCTTTCATGTTAAATTAAATAATCCCCTGGTGGGGACGGAAACATGTCTTCGACATAGTATTTAATACGCTCTAAATCACGGCTGGTTAAATTAAATAATCCCCTGGTGGGGACGGAAACTTTCATTTTTAGTTTTAGAATTTCTTCTAACTAAAATATGTTAAATTAAATAATCCCCTGGTGGGGACGGAAACTCTACGCTTTCAAGCGTGTTAATGAATAGTTGATAGCGTTTAGTTAAATTAAATAATCCCCTGATGGGGACGGAAACCATTCCTCTCTTATTTCTGCGATAGTTGGCAGAAACTTACAACGGTTAAACTAAATAATCCCCTGATGGGGACGGAAACCTCATCGCTGCGCTTTCGTTATAGCTTTGACAATTTCTTGGAGTTAAACTAAATAATCCCCATTAGGGGACGGAAACACCTCCAATTCTTTGGCTTCTAATAATACGAGTAAGTCGATAAGTTAAACTAAATAATCCCCTAATGGGGACGGAAACTACAACATGCTCGCCAGCCGTTGCCTTTTCGTTATTTTTCATGTTAAATTAAATAATCCCCACATTAGGGGGTCGAAGCTATTTTCCAGTACGTGTTATATATTAAAATTTGCTAGTGAATGATTAAATAAAATAATCCCCATTAGGGGACGGAAACTCACGGACAAAAACATAACCGTTACCATAACCAAAGTCTTCAATGGTTAAATTAAATAATCCCCATTAGGGGACGGAAACCTTAATTTTTGTTTACTGATATGCGATTTTGTCATTTTATGGCGTTAAATTAAATAATCTCCCTATGGGTTTAGGTGCTTAGTACATAGTAAATTCATATATTAGTGATAAAGTTAAATTGTCCTTAATAAGGGACGGAAACTGACTAAGTGAAACTGGCGTAATAATTAAATCTGCAGTTTCGTTAAATTAAATAATCCCCTAATGGGGACGGAAACAAGTACCCTTTAAGGTCTATCGGTATTTGTTGATGGTTGGCGCTGGTTAAATTAAATAATCCCCAATGGGGTCAGAAAAGCACTATCTTATTATTTGTAGATAGTGCTTTTTCTTATTTTATATAAATATTAATTTTTTACGGTTGCCATTTTGAATATCCAAATCCCATCATAATAATACTCACCACGAGCATGCCGTTACCAAGGGTAATGGCGCTTTCACTTGTGGCTAGACAGGTAATAAAGGATCCGATGCCCATAATGATTGTGCCTAGTATAGCAGATAGTTTATGAATTGCCATGATAATCACCCTTTGCTTTCACTAACAACATTAGGTTTAACAATATACGTAATGACTGCGTACAGTAGGGCACCGATTACAATCCCGTTCAGCGAAGCCAGTCCGAATGGTATGAATTTAACACAGACCAATGCGATGGCCCATGTGATCCATGGAACTAGATTCCATTTTTTGAAAGTCGCTTTGTTGTAATCGATATAGTTTCCGCGATGAATCAGGTAAAAGTCTGCTAAGATAATACCGCATAGTGGTGGAACAATGATGCCTAGTGTACTTAAGAATACAAAGAGGGAGTCAATTTTATATGGTTGTGTCATTGTTGCTAATGCAGAGATAGCAATGAGCACGGCTAGCATAATATTTCTGTTTAGTTTGAAAGAGTTTGCTAGGTTCAATGATGTGGAATAGAGGTTCGCACCATTTGTTGTAAAAATGTTTGTAGTCAACAATAGTAAGCTTGGGAACACGAGGCCAAAGCTTAATAGTACGTTGATTAAGTCACCATCATTCATAGCAACGCCTGCGATAGCACCGCAACTAATCATCAACGTATTGCCGCCCAATAGACCGATTGTGCTCGCTGTAATAACATCTTTCTTGCTTTTACCATAGCGCATAATATCGGCGATACATGTGGCAGTGGATAGAATCCATGTACCGATAACGATGGTAATGCCTGAAAGTAAATCGATAGATTGTAATGGCACATAGTTAAATAATTCTTGCCAGCCACCGATTGTTTGAACCGAGCGAGCCGCTGTTCCTAGGGAAAGGAATACGATGGACGGAATTGCAATATAGCCGAATACGGCGAGGGATTTAATGCCGAGAACTGCAAAGATACCCATGATAACGGCGCTGAGCATCATAGCAATAATTTCGCCTATGTAGGAAAGGTTGAATACTTGAGCAATAAAATGTCCGTATAAAGCCGCTTGAATCGTGTACCAACCTAGATTGACGATAGGTACGAAGAGAGAGGCAATTCTAGATCCTTCCTGACCGAAGCTGTATCTCGTCAAAAGGGCAAAGGTAAGGCCTGTTTTATAGGCGATTACACTTACTAGCCCTGCAATGATACATAAGAAAATGTTGCCTAGAATCATGGCTAATAGTAATTCGTTGAAAGTCAGCCCTGCAGCTAACCCGCCTCCAGCCATCATACTAGTAACAAGAAAAACAAACCCAGTCCAAACGATAGTGAGAGAAAAGCAGGACTTCCTTGCCCCTAACGGCACAGGCTCTCTCGAGTACTCATTATCTGTGTTCGTATCAACTGGTTCAACAAACTCTAATTTCTCCTTACTCATACATCTATACTCCTTTACGTAATAAAAAAGCTACCATGATGCGTTTTAAGATTTATATAAGCATGGTAGTAAAGAACTATTATGTAGTGTAAATATAGTGAATTTTTCTAATAAAGGATACATATTTAATTTGTCATAAACGAATGGTATTTGTCTTCATTAAAACATACGTAGAATGAATATTCAATATGTACAATTGTATTAGATTCTTAAACGGATTTATTTTTGAGTACTGATAATTAAATTTAATGATAAGATATATAATAAAGTATAGTAATTCAATCAACATAATTTGCATTAAGTATACTCTTGGCAAACCGCATATATGAATGTGTATGGTGTGCAATTCGATGATGTAGTTGGAGAATAGGAGGGGCATATTATGGCAAGCACAGTAATCGATAGTAAAGTGTTTGGTGCATTATTTAGTACTGATGAAATGAGACGTGTATTTAGCGATCTAAATCTTGTACAGAAATGGTTAGATACTGAGGCAGCTCTTGCACAGGCGCAAGGTGAACTCGGTGTGATTCCTAAAACTCAAGCTGAAGATATCGTTAAGTATGCTGATGCAAAGGCTCTTAATATTGATGAGATTGGCGAGTTCTATAAATCCTCTATTACCATTGTTCCTTTGTTGAAAGCTTTCAAAGAAATCCTGCCAGATAATGCAGGCGAATATGTCCATTGGGGAGCCACAAGCCAAGATATTGTCGATACAGGTCTTATCTTGCAAGAGAAAGAGGCATACCAAATTATCTTACGAGATATGAAAGTGTGCCAACAACATGTACTCAATCTTGTAAAAAAATATAAAGATACCATTATGTGCGGTCGTACTCATGTTATTCATGCCTTGCCGATTACATTAGGTTATAAAGTAGCTGTATGGGCAGATGAATTGGGGCGCGATATTCAACGGTTAGAAGAGATTGAAAAACGTGTATTTGTGGGTCAAATGTCTGGTGCGGTTGGTACATTAGCATCACAACCAGAAAAAGGCTTAGAAACACAACAACGCATGATGGAGATTCTTGAATTAGAACAACCAACTATCTCTTGGCATGTTGCTCGTGATAGCCAAGCAGAGTTTGCTAGTACACTAGCTTTGTGTGCCGGGACATTAGGCCGCATCGCTCATGAAATATTAAGCTTACAACGTACCGAAATTCTTGAGTTAGAAGAACCGTTCTTCATGGGTAAAGTTGGTTCCTCTACTATGCCACATAAACGTAATCCTCAAGTATTAGAAAACATTATCGCTGTTTGTCGTAGTGTACGTACCATTGCTCCTGGTATTACAGAAGCCATGATTTGTGAAAACGAACGCGATTGGGGATGCTTATTAACAGAATGGGAATCTATCCCGAGAGCCTGTGAATTATTGGCTGCTGCCTTAGAAAAATCTAAAGACGTATTAGAAAATCTTATTGTATATCCAAAACATATGGAACAAAATCTATACAAACTACGTGGCTTGATGATGAGCGAATGTATCATGATGCATTTGGCACCTTGTTTGGGGCGTATGACAGCACATTCCATTGTTTACCGTACATGTATGAAAGCCTATGAAGAAGAAGCACAAATGAAAGATGCCTTGATGGCTGAACCAGAGGTTACGGAAGCCTTTACAGAAGCAGAAATCGACTATATGTTGGACCCTCATAACTACCTTGGCCTAGCCGTTCAATTTGCAGATCGAGTACTACAAAAATATAAATAAATCACTATCCTATGAATACTAAAAAGCCCGTCCTAAGACGGGCTTTCCTTATATATTTATCTATATATCCCTATTATTCGTTCCTTTTTGTATCGTATATTAGTTCGTTCTATAATAGACTTAGGATAGTTAGATGAGGTTGGGCCTCTCTTCGTCATCGAAGGGAGGGATAAGCCTATGAGTGATTATGAAATAATCATGCTCTTATTACAGGTAATAACGGTTGTTATTGCCTTTGGGGCATTAATAGTGCTTATTTGTCTCACAAAAGACAAATAGCCCTCCGTTGCCTAGTGTAACTAGATAACTGAAAGGCCATTTCCTAATCTTTTTTCAATTTCGAGATGCGCCTGACGTTACGACTCGTCTGACTATCTTCTTATATTATAGTAAGGTTATTATATATCGTCAAATTATGATGAACACTTGTATGGCATACAGTTTGATGATGGTATTGTAAAATGAGAAAACTCCTATTGGCTTTCACCGATAGGAGTTTTAATTTTATAATTGTAATTTTATAGCACTTTTAGGGCTATTATTAAGTTATAGATTTTAATAAATTGATTATATTTCTTTTACATCATCAGGTATAGCCGGAGGAGCCGGTGGTTTACCCATGGCTCTTTCAATGAACACCACAGCTACAAAGACGATGAGGCTGACGATGGAACCAAAGATGATGGACATAATGCCATATGGGTTGCCAACGAATTCCCAGTACACGCCTGCGATGGAGCCGAGCACGATGGACCAAATGCCAGCGCCAGCTGTTGCATTTTTCCAAGTAAGGCCTAGTAGGAATGCGGCGAATGGGCCCGCAGATCTCATTGTGAAAGCAAATACGAGCATCGGAATGATGGCTTTACTTACGAGGGAGATGATAATGGCGATGATACCGAGGAATAGCACGCATAGACGGCTATATCTAGTGAGCTGTGCATCGGTGAGGCTTTTACCAAAATGATGTTCCACAATATCCTTGGTAAATACAGTTGCGGCGCCTAATAGGTCGCCTGCGCCTGATGAAAGTGTGGCCGATACGACAGCGGCCATAACGAAGCCCGCCATTACTGGAGGCATGAGGTTAAGTGCTACCGTTGCCACTGCATTGTTGGCTTCAATTCCGGGGAATTCAGCTAATGCTACAAGGCCTAATACGGCAGGAACAAAGGCGAATAGAGCCATAATAATCCCGCAAATGATAGAACCGAGAACGGCCGTTCTTTCATTTTTCGCTGCGAAGTACCGTTGAACTGACTCTTGCCCAGTGGAGAAGGTCATGAAGTACATGATGATAAGGCCAATGATGGTTTTCCAACCAACCTTTGTGAAGCCCAGCTGTTCAGGTGGCAATTTTGTCACTACCGATTCCCAGCCACCCACATTGTGTAACACAAACGGCACCGCGAGGGAGAAGCCCCCAACGAGAACGAAGAAATGGATAACGTCTGTCATCGTTACGCTCCACATACCGCCGGACATGGTGTAAATTACGAGTACCGCACCGCAGATGAGGATGGCGAGCTCTGTTGAAAGTCCGGTGAGAACGCTAATAATGGTTGCAGTTGCTGTAATCTGTACGCCTGCCAGTGTAATTGTTGCCAGCATGGACAGAATGGAAGTAATGAGATGGCTAGACGCGCCGAAGCGACGGCCGATAATCTCCGGTACAGTTGTTGCCATGGCACGCCGTAAGAGCGGTGCGATGAAAGCAACGAGAATAACACCAATCCCTGCAGATACGACGTACCAACCTGCAGATAAGCCCCAAGAGCCATACGCTTTCGCTGCTACACCTACGGTACTCCCACCACCGATTTCTGTAGCCGCTAATGTGCCTGCCGTCATAAGAACCCCAATACGACGACCTGCGAGTAGATAGTCAGTACTATCTTTTACACGAATATGACAATACACGCCGACTAATAAATTCAGTAATAAATAGGCGCAAACAATAACCCAAATAATAGTCAGAGAATCCATATGACACCTCCAAAAATTTACACGATCTAGAGATTCATACTAAATCACCCTTACTACTTGCGGTGCATATATCAAGTATAGTTTAATTATCCATAAAAACTGGGGAAAATACAAAGAGGAGTTTTGTTAGAGAATATAGAATAAGAATATAATGACTAAAAATTTTGATTATGGGGTTAATCATGGGTTTTAGGGGGGGGAATAAAATGGCTTTTACAACTGAGAATCGGACTGTTTCTGATATTTTTCAACGTGCAGCAAGATACATAGTTCCACGCTATCAGCGTGATTATGTCTGGACTGTAGTTAATTGGAAAGAGTTATGGACAGATTTAAGATTTACATTAGATAATCAAGGTTCGATTCCTTGGTCACATTTTTTGGGAACTATAGTTCTAAATCATAAGTCAAATAATGAAGATGGATTAATAGTTTATGAGATTATTGATGGCCAACAAAGATTAATGACTTTGTATATTATATTAACTTGTATATATAGGAGTTATAGGCGAATAGGAACAGAAGAAGCCAATCATCGGGCCCAATATATATGAATCTTTTTTGACTTCTTTATCTCGTGATAATAATCGAGAACCAGTTATTAATAATAGCTTATATGATTATTCAATAAAAGAACTTGTAGACAAATCTATGCATAGTGAGAATATCCCCGATAATAATAAGCTTATTAAAGTTTTTTCGTACTTTGACAATCTTTTACAAGATAAAAACTTTAGTTATATTAGTGATTTTTTGGATAAAGTTTTATCAGTTAATATAGTTGAAATAATTTCAGGGGAAGATGAAGAAATATATAATATTTTTGAAGTTTTAAATGCTAGAGGGCAGAAGTTAAGACAAATAGATTTACTGAAAAACCATATTATGAAATATGTTCAACCACGAGCAGGTACATTTATTGATGAAGCTGAAAGAAAGTGGCGAGTTATACTAGATAATGCGAGTATATTAAATGACCCAGACTATATGATACATCATTTCGCCAAGTGCTATATTGATAAAAATGCAGAGAATAAGGATTCTGTTTATCGGCTTATAAAAGATGAAATTGATATACAAGAATTAGGTGTGTTTTTAGATAAGCTATATGAATTCTCTGAGAGGTATAAAGAATTAGTTAGTGGATTAGAGCATAACAGTTTAACTAAATATTTTAAAATTAAGAATAATCAACAAGTTAGATCTTTAATTGTTGCTATTTATGTTCTGCTTAATCAAAATATAATTGATAATAGTTTAGCTAATGATGCTATATTACAAATTCGAAATTTCTTTTTCAATTTTAATGTTACTAGACAAACATCTAATCAAACAGATTCTTTAATATCAAGTGCATCATACAATATATATCATTGCAAGACTGAGACTCACTTTAAATTTATACTTACTGATTTATTACTTAAGTGTAAAGAGTATATTCAGGGATATGATTTATCACAAGTGTTTACAACCAACCGAACTTTTCAATATTCTAATGTTGATCATAGTTTACGTAGAAATGCTAAGTTAGTTAGGTTTATTCTAGAAAATGTATATAATCTAGTTCAAATTGATAATTGTATTTCGATAGATGAAATGACAATTGAACATTTAATATCTGATAATGGACATGAGCCAAGCATTTTCCTATGGAATTTGACATTGACTAGTGAGGTCTTGAATAACAGTTTGGGAAATCGTCCGATTGAAGAGAAAATATCAATATTAAAAAAATCAATCCTCTATTAGAGCAAATCAGATGTTAGACTTATATATGGAAGATCAGGGTTTTAATTTTGATAGACGTAGACATGATTTATTAGATGATCTCTTTAATCATGTTTTTGTATTAAAGCCTAATATATTTCATCTAACTAGTGAGGATGTTGAGAGGTTTAATTATATCGAGTCTGTTTTGAAAGAAGCAAATGAACTAGACTTATTAAATCTTCTTTATAAGCATGGAAAAAATCTAAAGCATAAACTTACTAATTGTTTAGAGTATGAGAATTTATTGAGAATATACACAGATCTTTTTGATGAGTAGAAAGATAATTCATAGGCACAATTTTATTTGCATAGTATACTTATGCTAATATGATTGTGCCTATTTCGATTGCTTAAAATTTGGTTAAAGATTTGTTAGATTCAGTGGGTAAACTTATATATGTCATTAAAACTATACTAGTGCTTTATTTCAAGCTTTTGCTTGTTATTATGTGGGGGATTTCTTTAGGCCTTTTTTCTACGATGTCCCAAAATCCTGCATTAGAGCCCTATTCACTAGGGAATTTAAAATTATATACAATACTCTTATTGGGGAATATATGCTGTATTCCGTGGCTTGTATTATGGTGTAAAAGATTATCCCCATCCTTTAATAAACCGAAAATATACTATAGGGCTAAAGACTGAATCCGCACCAAGAAAGAAGAAGTATTTACTTATAAGGTTATTTTCCTTTGCTTAGGTATTCTGGTAAAAGCATATTTAGTAATTTATCTTGCTATTTTACTTGGCTACTGTATTGTTGTAAGCATTCCATTTTTATTTAGTATACTATCTCTTATTGTTTCTTTAATTATTTAAGAATCTGAAAGCCGAGTTACTCATCGATTTGAGTAACTCGGCTTTTATTAGTTTATCCATATATTTCTATTATTCGTTCCTTATTGTATCGTATATTAGTTCGCTATATAATAATTATAGGATAGTTAGACGAGGTTGGGCCTCTCTTCGTCATCGAAGGGAGGGATAAGCCTATGAGTGATTATGAAATAATCATGCTCTTATTACAGGTAATAACGGTTGTTATTGCCTTTGGGGCATTAATAGCGCTTATTTGTCTCACAAAAGACAAATAGCCCTTCGTTATCTTAGATGATTCGATAACTGAAAGGCCATTTCTCAAGATTTTCTGTTTTAGAGATGCGCCTGACGGTACGACTCGTCTGACTATCTACTTATATTATAGGGATAAAGATATATATCGTCAAATTGAGATAAACCTTATAAATACTAAATATATATATATGAAATCTATACATACTAAATTATAAAATTATTAATTATAGGCACGACCTTGTTTGCATAGTATACTTATGCTAATAAGGTTGTGCTTATTTTATTGAGAGACAAGATTCATTTTTTGAGAGAGGTTTTTATGATTCAACGTATTTTGATGCTAGCTCTTGTGTTGCTGGCGTTCACCATGCCTATAGAGGCAATTACATTTCAGGAGCTGAAGACATCACCACAGTTTAAGTTGGTTCATCAGCATGAGTATGAGAAACCGAGTGCTATTGTTAATGATGGTGGTGGTATGTATGTGTATTTAAATACCTATTCCGTGGAGGTTCAAAAGTATGCGCCACCACAGTATACATTAAGTGCTATTTATTATGTGGTACACACGTCGCACTATCAGGCTGAGATTATGGAAAATAAGCTTACTGTTAATTATGATGCAAACTATTCATTGGCGACTTTGATTAAATCATCTAATATGATGAATCCTAGTCCATCTATGCTGGCTTTGATTGAGGCTAGTGAAAGTAAGTCGGGCTTATTTATGTCTGATTCAGATAGTGCGATTTATACACTGGATGGTGCGCTTAAGAAGAACCCATCTTCGGAAGGTACTAGGAATCTTCCGCTCAATCGCAAGAATATTATTATGTATAATTTAGCTGATGCTATGTTTATGTCTGCGTATCAGCAGCATTTTGATGATATTGTGGTACAGTGAGGTGGACGATGAAACGCATATATTTACTTTCACTATGGTTATTAGCCTGCCTCGTATTACCTATGAAAGGTCAAGCCGTATCACAGGCAGAGTTACTAAATCCGGAGCATTATCAACATATCGACTCTACTGTTGATTCTGGCCGTGGGGATGGCAAATACTTGGACCTCAGTTCCATTAAAGCTGTGGATGCACCCGATGGTCATCGACGTGTGGAGGCGACTATTTACGTCTTAATGCCTGCATCAAATCTCATTCAAGGCATTCAACTACAATATGATTACGACTTAGAGCGATCCTTACGTCATTTGATCACTATTCATGACAGAGGATTACAACAAGGCGCTAATACGCCGTATATCTCTATTTGGCGTGCAAAACAGGAAAATTCCGGTATTATAGGGACCGTTAACGGTGGCATTGCTTTTAATAATGAAGGTAAAACACGCCGTCAACGACTTCAAAAAGAACATTTAGAAGCGATGATATTACCACCTCAATTTGGAATGGAACGGTATACAATAGCAAATATAATCTATCAGAAGGCCTATGGAGTGGCCTATGATGATGAGCCGTGATAGGTTATGAACAATACGAGAATGGTTCAAGCAGTGGATAGACTTAGGTGGATAATTAAACTTGTTTTTGGACTCTTGTTAAAACTTATACTTTTGCTTATTTGGGGGCTCTCTCTTTGGGGCTTTAGTAATCTGCTGTACGATCGATATGTATTAGAAGCATATCCATTGAAGGATTATCTTCCAGTATTGATATTTACCTTTGGGAATATTTGTATTTTGCCGGGGATTATTTTATGGTATGAAAAGATTTATCCCACATTTGATAAACCTAATATATATTATAGAGTGAGAGTCTGGTACATTTCTCTGAAAGAGCGATCTTTAGTGGGAGCATCTATCTTTTATAGTATAGATTTTGTTATAAAGCTAGGGCTATTAATGTATGGCACTCTTATTGTTTTAGCTATTGTTATTTTTGTGTCTCTTACTTGGCTCCGGTTCTGATCATTACTGGACTGATTCTTCATTAGCTCTTAAAAGCTCCTAAACACTCATATTGGATTTCTGATATATTCTTAACTTATTTACACAATGCAAAAGCCAAGCTATTCATATTTAAAAATAGCTTGGCTTTTATTATTGTCTTTAGACTGGTTCGTGACGTAGTCGCGAACCATAAAACCACCCGCTATGCGGGTGCGGCAACGAAAGTTATACAAAAAAATCACCTTGCTTAAGTATAATGTAGGTGTTCAAGCCGCATTATATGCAAAAGAAAGGTGATTTTATATGGCAACAAAGACACAGAGTCTTGCGCACACAAAATGGTTATGCAAATACCACATAGTATTTACACCTAAGTATAGACGTAAAGTTATATATAATCAATATAGAAATAGTTTACGTGAAATACTGAGGCGTTTATGTGAATATAAGGGCGTCAAGATTATAGAGGGGGAGCTTATGGCAGATCATGTGCATATGTTAGTATTAATCCCACCTAAAATAGCAGTTTCATCTTTTATGGGATATTTAAAAGGTAAAAGTGCACTTATGATGTTCGATAAACACGCAAACTTAAAGTATAAATTTGGAAATAGACACTTTTGGTCTGAGGGATATTATGTTAGTACGGTAGGTCTAAATGAGGCAACAGTAAAAAAATATATACGTGAGCAAGAGTTACATGACCAAATGAAGGATAAGTTAAGTGTAAAAGAATATGAGGACCCTTTTAAGGGTAGCAAGTAATACATATCCCCTTTGAGGGGAAGGTTACGAGTCAATGGCTATGCGGCTTGAACGTAGTGAAAGCCAGCGCCTTTAGACGCTGGCCTAGTACTACGGGCTTATAACCCGTGAGCAAACCACCCGTTTTACGGGTGGTTCTGATTAGTGGAGCACTTGTGGCGCTTATTTGTCTAGAAATAGCAAAATAGCCCTTCATTTCTTCGGAATTTAGATAAAACGAAAAGGCCATTTCTACATGTTCATATGTTATTAGAGATGAGCTTGACGGCACTACTCGTCTGACTATCTACTTATATTATATGAATAAAGATATATATCGTCAAATTGAGATAAACCTTATAAATACTAAATATATACACAAAACTTATACATACTAAAATATAAAATTATTAATAATAGGCATAGTCTTGTTTGCATAGTATACTTATGCTAACAAGGTTGTGCTTATTTATTTTATAAAAATTGAGAGAGGGTACTATGTTACGTAAAAGTTTGATTATGATGGCACTAGCAACTGCTTTCACCATGAACGTAAACGCTGTGCAAATCAAAGTGCCAGAGGGGCAACCACCTGTGCCTGGGGCCGATGCAAGCATTCCTGCTAATGCATATGAAAATTATTCCCATATTAATGAAAAGGCGATACAAGAAGCAGAGGCATTTAGTGCCAAAGTACAGAAGACCGTAGAGAAACCTAGCATTGCGATAGAAAAGGTTTTCAAAGAGAAATCTGGATTGGCTAAAGCGGTTAAGCTGGGGGAGTACTCACAATCTACTGTCATCTTACTTCATGATGAAAAGAATAATATCCGTTTAGCTGTTCCAAATATTAGCTTACGTGGAGACACGGTTGAATCTAAATCGAGTGACGGTCCTTTATTTGTGGTTCGTGGTTTTACAAGTATTTTGATGGTGGGGCCACCACATGGTAAAGAATTTAGTAAACGTATGCACAATGAAGGTGTCTATACCTATTCGGGCTTAGAAAATGCATCTTGGAAAATCCTTAAAGCCAAGACACATGTAATGTATACAGAGTTTACGCCTAAGAACACGAACACTACCTATGGTATTACATATCTTGGAGGTGGTGATGTGAAGGAACCATACCAAGATAAAATAGCTGAAGTGGTAATGAGTAATTATATTATTCCATCTATTGAATCTCTATCTAGGCTGGATAATTATAGCCATGTTAAACATTGGGACAATTTCAGTTATCGTATTCCTAAAAAGGCTAAGTTAGTGAGCGAGGTTATGGAAGATAACAAATATGAGGTTCGTACTTATGAAGATGCAGGCATTAAGATCCGTGTGTTACGCTTTCAAATAGACCCTAATGTTGTTGATAAAAGTTTGGCAAAAAAACAAATTTTTGCATTTTTGAATAAATATGGTGACCTTGAGGCGCCTACACAGTATGCAACAGTTTGGAATAATGGTCTTCCAGGCTTCCTAGTTGATCGCTATAAATCTAATGGGGGATCCTATTTACGCCATTTTACAAAGGATTCTGAATATTATTATAGTTATCGCATTGACTATGATGAAAGCAAATCTTCGTATAAGCATAAACAATTGCGCGATATGGTTGAGTATGTAGATTTTGATAATGTTGAAAGTTTACGAAAGGCACCTCAATGGCGTATAAGTGATAGCCATAAAAAGAAGCTTGATGCGGATCCAATCTTTAATCCGTGGTATATGGAATGGATTAAAATATTAACTCAATAAGATTATGTATAAAATAAGTGGTTTGAGTTGTTCATAAAATAGTTCAGGAGAGAGATCATGAAAAGAAAATATTTGATTACAGGGCTTGTTATAGGCCTGCAACTGGTAAGTGGTTATAGTTATGAATCGGATGCAAGTTGGCTGAGTAAAACTTGGGACCGCCTTGAAACAAATGCAGCGAAGCAGTCTTATGATTGGCCAAAAGCCGAACAATATAGACATTATAGTATTGGTCAGTATGTAGGTGAGAGATTGCCACAAGAAGAACTTATGGTGCTTGGAGTTCCATTAGGTAGTACTTTTGATGCGGTGAAAGCCAGTCTAGGCCAACCAACAAAGGAAACTAGATATGGCTTATCCTATGGTGGGGTAACTTTTGGTAATACTGTATTGGGAGGTATGGATAATACTGTTACGTATATATCGATTACGAATCGTGATGCGGTAACTTATAGAGGAATAGCTGTGGGAGACTCTATGAGAAAAGTCTTAAAAGTTTATGGGCGCCCAGATTACATTGATTATGATGATCGTTGGTTTTATGGATTATTACAATATAGAACTGATATGATGAACGGCATACTATTTGAACACAAAGGAGATAAAGTAAGTAAAATTATGATTTATAAATGATTATATTCTTACCATATCTATGAAAAAAGCCGAGCTTTTAATTCATAGAATTAGCTCGGCTTTTATTACTGTATTCATATATTTGTATAATATAATGCTTATTGTATCGCATATTAGTTCGCTATATAATAATCATAGGATAGTTAGACGAGGTTGGGCCTCTCTTCGTCATCGAAGGGAGGGATAAGCCTATGAGTGATTATGAAATAATCATGCTCTTATTACAGGTGATAACTGTGGTTATTGCTTTTGGAGCTTTAATAGCGCTTATTTGTCTCACAAAAGACAAATAGCCCTTCGTTATCTTAGATGATTCGATAACTGAAAGGCCATTTCTCAAGCTTTTTTGTTTTCAGAGATGAGCCTGACGGTACGACTCGTCTGACTATCTACCTATATTATAGGGGTAAAGATTTATATCGTCAAATTGAGATAAACTGGAGGTTCTTATGAAACCATTTGAAACAAAGGATTATAAAGCTTTTACCATGTTTGAGAATCGTTGGGCTCTTGTTACGGCTGGAACGCTTGATGATTTTAATACGTGTACGGTTAGTTGGGGTAGTATGGGCAACATATGGGGCCCTAATGGTGGTGATATATCCACTGTGACGGTGTATATCCATCCGGCGCGTTACACTCAAGAGTTTATGGCTAAATATGATACCTTTACAGTTAGTTTTTTCCCTGAAAGCTATCGCAAGGCTCTTGGTTATTTAGGTTCTCATTCTGGCCGCGACGAAAATAAGGTGGCTAATTCTGGACTAACACCAGTTGCGGCGGGCGATGGGGTGACTTTCAAAGAAGCAGAGTTAACATTTGTATGTAAAAAGCTATATGAACACCAATTCGATGAAGCCCACTTAGCAGATAATGTAAAGGAATATTATGCAGCGAATCCATCTATGTATACTCAAGTTGGTAAAGATCGCTGGGAACCACATTATATGTACATCGGAGAAGTAGTTGAGGCTATAGGAGTCTAGTTTTATATAAGATTTATTCATGTTGAGAGAATGATATGATTAAGAGCGTGTTTTTAATAGGTTTTTGTTCACTTGGCTTTATGGTAACGGCACATGCTGCCAATATAGATCTTCCTGGTGGAGATGCCATGGTGTCTGATACTGCTTATGAAAGCTATTCTTATAATAGTGTTGATATGGATTTGGTAGAGGCTCAGTTTAGACGTCACTCAGGCCCTGTGGTAGCACAGACTGTGAAAAATGGGCGTAGGACGGTAGAGCAAGCTAAGGCATATATGGATGGCAATGCCAAGTTTTTAAAACGCCAAGCTAATCAAAGTACGGTGTTCATCTTTGACGATGGTACACAGCATATTCGCTTTTCTATGCCTTATCCAAGTCTTGAAAGTAAGGCGATTAATGATAACACTAATTCCGTTGTTAATGTCGTAAATGGTATCCCTCAATATTATATTAAAAGTATAAATGCAGATATCGTAGTCGATGTGGATGATAAGACTACCTATACGGATCGTGCCTTCACATATAAAACGGTAAAAAATGGTCAATGGCAGCAGAAGTATGGGATTATGACACGTATCTCTGGAAAAGAAGAGAAAGCTGAGCCGCGTACGAGTACGGGTGTTGAGTTTTCCCTGCCTAGTGATACGAACCATGTGTATCGTGTTAACATCATAAATCGAGGTAATGGCAATCCAGATCATATTAGGTATGCAGAAGGGGCTTTAGCGAATTATGTGATTCCATCGGTAGAGGATACAAAAGCGATAGATCGCTATTCTAATGTTGAGAAATGGGGAAACTTTGAATATCGTGTGCTCAAGAATAGTACGAGAAAAGCCGATTATGAGCCTACCTCCTATGGTGAGGAAACGCGCGTTTATAAGGGGGGCGATATAGTGCAGCTGATTAAGCGCCGTCCGATTTTTTCAAATGATGAAAAACATTTTTATTCAGGTGCTTTTTCTACGATGGATACGATGAGCCGAAAATACCCATATTCAGTTAATGATAATGCGACCATTTGGCGTAATGGTATGCCTGCATTTAGTGGCAGTGTAAAATTTGATAATGGTATTAATTATACATATTTTACAATCCGTGATGATAAATATGTGTACAGCATTGAAGTTGCTTATAAAGCCAATATGGTGAAGACGTCTTATCATGATATTCGTAATATGGTAGAAATGGCAAAATTGATCAATCATCCGCATAAGCAAGCGTTTCCTGCGTTGGAGTACCTTTGGGAAGCTGATGTTTTTAAACTGCCTTAAAGCTAAACTAATATTTTGTCTATATGTAGATACACTTAGGTATAAAAAGAAATAGAGAGAAATAAAACAGTCAGTATTGTGATTCAGTACTGGCTGTTTATTTACATATCTGATAGTATTAGGTTATTTTTGAACAGTGTTTTAATATGTATCGATTTCCTATGCTTCTGGAAATAGGACATGTTCTTGCATTTTAAAACTAGGATTATTGGTAGAGTCAAAGAACTCAATCATATTTCGTAATTTTTGAACCTCTTCAGCATGTAAAAAACTTGGATAAAAGATGATATAGGTAAAGCTATAGGTCCCATCATAGGAGTTAAAGGTTAGGATGTGATCATCCTTATGAGGTGTATAGATGTGTGTGGATAATCCAGGAATATTATTATTCCATATAACGGCATAATTAATATAATCTGATGTTGGCTGGGAATAGTAAATATCCCAGAACGTATCTAAATTAATTTTAAAATTGTAATGACCGTTTACAACAAGATCACGCGCATATGGGTTTTTAGGAATATTATTAGTAGAAACAAAGAATGTTATGTCCCCCTTTTTGTAGGATCTAATATCTTGGTACTCGGTGCCCTTTTCCTCACCTATGTATATAGCGTCTTTTGGTACACGGTATTGTACACCGTTTAAGCTTTCTATGCGTGAATATTGATTTAATTCATTTAGGTTTTGTACAGAGGGAAGCACATAATTAGCCAATAACTTATCTGTAGGAACCTTGTTCAGAACGGGGCTATTATCATAATAGACAAACTCTGCGTGATATAAGGGATGACGCATGTTATAGCCCTTAAATTTAAAATTGATCGTGTCGATGGTGAGCGTTGTTTTTTTACCGTTTTTAAAGTGTGGCATCTTCATGCTATCCCAAGTGCTGTAGGTAACAGTAGGATATGAAAATACAGTGCCCTTTATATCAGAAATCTGTTTGGAGGACTTTCGTTTCGCATTGTCTTGCAAGAAATTACGGACGTCTTTGTCTGTTAGCTTTTCATAAGCTATTTTGGTGTTGCGCCAGTCGTAATCTTTAAAATCTGCGTAGTCAATTTCTAAATTGAGACTTCCATTATTGGTTAAAACTCGATAGTCCTCAATGGTTCGACTTGGATTTTGGTAACGTCCTATATGATAATCACTTTTTATGCCCGCTACTGGGAATGAAAGGCGAATTTGGTTGTATTGATCATGAACGGAAATGACCGTATTATGGTAATTTTGACCGCGATATATAGAGGCTGCTTTAGTATACTCAATTTCGTTTTTATTAATACCGTTAGCCTTGTCCGTTAACTTTAATGTTTTCACATAGTTTGCTACATCCTTTTCAATATCAGGGTTCGTGGTTTGGTAATTTATGTAGGCATCCTTTGGAATCTTCGAATCTGCACCAGGAATATTAACATCGATGGCTCCTATTGGTGATAATATAGTGCTCATGATGAAAGCACACGCTAATAGTGGTAGTTTAGTCATGGTGGTATCTCCCGCTTACATTTCTGTATTTATTGGTATTGTAGTAATCCGTAGGTTATGTTATTAAGTATAATTATATAACTAAATGACTATATTTTTAAGTGACATGGAGCGTGTTTTGCTTACATGCTACTACTTCCTGTAGGACATTCTTTGATGCAAGATAGTCGTCCTATCGTATGGTATATGACTGTCAGCAATCGTGATGCCGTGACTGCCCGTGGCATTGCTGTTGGCGATTCCTTGAAAAAAGTGATGGATATCTATGGCCGTCCTGATTTTATAGACTTTAATAATCGATGGTTCTATGGATATCTACGCTATAACAGTGACAATATTGTAGGTATATTTTTTGAGCACAATGGCAGCAAGGTGACGAAAATTATTATTAGTGACAACTAAACTGCTTTTATTAGTGAAAGTCTTAATACATATATGCAGCCCTTTATCTGTTAAAATGGATAAAGGGCTTTTTAGAATGATAAAATAAAGAGGAATGGCTTATATAGTGACTCCTTTTGTTGATTAGTACTATAAATAGTGTAAATTGATAAAATTTTTATAAAATATAATCCCACAAGAACTACAAAATCTGATATAATATTAGTATGAAAATCGACGTATATAAGGACTGGAAAAATGGTGTGTATGAAGTGATTTTCTAGCCTAGAAAATCGCTATATCCTTGGTATTCAGTCGATATAATCGGAATGTTGTATATATGAAATGACTACGCAAATGCGTAGTTTTTATTATTTTTTGTTTGGTGTAGGTAGTCCCATGAGTGTAGTGAAGCCCTTATTATGGCTATTAGAACCGTATATCGTATATAAAGCCTATTTGTGGGGTGCCCGTTTCATGGCACAACCCTTCACGTGGGAAGGTGAATTAGATTGGTTTGCTTTTATGTTAACCCTATTGCTCGTCATTGATGTGGTGGCGTTGCCCTTGGTGATCTTCTATTGCCCTGGTTTGAATCCTGGGGTACGTGCTCCAGACTGGATTCGCCGTTTAGGAACGCCTATTTACACCGTCCATAATTGGCTTGATAGTAAGGTAGGGGGCGACACATCTACGCCGATTGTATGGCTTCGTAAAGCCTTGCATTCCTTGCTTTTATTCATTTATTATCTAGTGCCATTTTATGTGGGTGGTCATCTCGTAATGGGCCTCGTAGTAGCGCTCATGTATGACGTCCTCGTATGGGCTCATGGAGGTGTGTGATGACGACTTGTGAATGGCCGACGACGCCTTTATATCAGGATTACCACGATTACGAGTGGGGCCGACCAATTCATGATGACCAACATCAATTTGAACATCTTTGTCTTGAAAGTCTCCAATGTGGTCTCAGTTGGCTTACGATTTTGAATAAACGGAACATCATTCGAGAATGCTTTGATCATTTTGATATTGATGCGGTGGCTGCTTATGGTGAAAGTGATATTGAACGCATCATGCAGACGGAAGGGATGCTTAAGCATCGTTCTAAAATTGAAGCTATTATCAATAATGCTGCTGCTTTTAAACGTATTCAATCTGAATTTGGTTCGTTCTGCAACTATATTTGGGGATTTACCAATCATAAAACGATTATTTATGAAAACCATCCAGAAGGTCATTTCCCTACAAAGAATGGTTTATCTACGCGGATTAGCAAAGACCTAAAGACGAGGGGCTTTAAGTTTGTAGGCCCTGTCACAATTTATTCGCATCTACAAGCTAGTGGCCTTATCAATGATCACGGTAAAGACTGCCCTTGCTTTGAGGAGATTAATAAAACAGCAGATATCGTACGGTTACCTGTAGACGATGAAGCGTAAGGGTGATAAGTATAAATTAGTTAACAATAGTTTTTATGCATACTTGTGTTTACATAATTGAATTTGTTGTTATGTGGAATTGGGTGTACACTAAAGTCGATGAGGCGATAGCGACTCATCTCATGTCGGCCCGCTTTATATATAAACACATATACTCTCTCTCTCCTAAGCGGGTCTATCATTAGTTCTCTCTCAACGCTATAAACTATACAGAGCCTCTACCCTTATTGGGTAGAGGCTTTTTGCTATATAATGTTATAAAAGGAGTCATACTGTATTAGGAAAACCTATAGCAGCATTAATCAGGCTATATGTATGGTCCTAAAAAACTTTAATTAATCCAATTTCATACTATATATTTTATACCATATAAATTGATTTATTTCGATATGATTGATATACTGAAGTAAATTGATAGTGTTACTTTCACAATTAAAGAAGGGAAATATATGATTGGTTTGGGAACGGCCATTAATGTTGGCCTTATCATAGCTGGCAGCCTATGTGGCCTCGCGTTTGGTCGCTTTATGAAAGAAAATTTAAAGCAAACGCTCATGATTGTGAGCGGTATTATCGTGCTCCTCCTCGGTATGAGCGGGGCCATGCAGTATATGCTCGTCATTGTCAATGGATCTCTACAAACAACGGGCCCTCTATTGATGATTATTAGCATGGTTGTAGGTGCCGTTATTGGCGAAATTATCGACCTTAATCATTGGATTACTGTATTTGGTGACTGGGTGAAAGCTCGCACTGGCAACGCTGGGGATCCAAAGTTTACCCATGCTTTTATCACTGCATCTTTAACGTTTACCGTAGGTGCTATGGGTGTACTTGGTTCCATTCAAGATGGCCTTACTGGAAATTATCAGACATTACTTTTAAAAGGCATCCTCGACGGCATCATCGTTATGGTTATGGTATCCTCTATGGGTAAAGGGGCGCTATTCTCCTTTATTCCTGTAGGTATTACGCAATGGCTCATCACGGCAATGGCACATATTGCAGCGCCTCTGATGACACCTAGTGCCATCGATAACCTATCCTACGTCGGATCTATTCTGATTTTCTGTGTTGGTATCGACCTCATTTGGCCTGGTAAAGTACGTATTGCCAACCTTTTGCCAGCCATCTTCGTGGCAATGGGGCTTACATTTTTGCTATAACTAGTATTATAAATAATACATAGATTTTTATAAGAGACCTATATTCTCTCAACCTTTAATATGTATTTTATACATGATACGGTCGAGGATGTAGGTCTTTTTACTTTTTAAAATTAATTTAGTTGAAGTGGGAATTAATGATAGTTTTAATTCAATTATGACGATAGGGTAAATTGATTACATTCCGAAATAGGTGGCCAATAGAGTCATCGCGAGTGTAGGATTTAGATAATGTTTTATAGAATCTTTTTACCAAAATTGTTTGTAGAATAATTTTAATTTTATGTATAGTTATTATTCAAGTATATGTTATTGAATTATACCTGTTAAACAGGTATAATCAAAGGAGAGATTCTATGATTATCGGATTTGTAGATTATCATTAATAGAGAGGAAATTAATATGGAAAAGTTTATTCCTACACCTACCATTAGTGAAATATTAAAAGAAGAGTTTATGGATCCATTAGGACTATCTGCATATCGATTGGCTAAGGATATACATGTGCCTGTTTCACGGATTCAAGAAATATTGAATGGTACACGATCTATTTCAGCAGATACATCGTTGCGTTTAGCGAAATACTTTGATGTTTCGGAAGGGTATTTCTTGCGTTTACAGATGGATGTTGATTTGCGTACAGCAAAACTTAGTGAGGGGATGGATGAAGTATTATCCTCTATTGCACATTGTGCTTCATTAGAACCCGTAGACTGTCAATAAGAGATTGATAATTTTCGATGTATTTGGTACAATTATCTTAAATTAGTAAGTTGTTATAACATTGAATATTGATATAAGGAGAACCTATGTTATTCGTTGAATATCCTAAATGCACAACATGCAAAAAAGCAAAGAAATTCTTAGATGATCATAACATTAAGTACACAGATCGTGACATCAAGTCCGAAAATCCTACAGCAGAGGAAATTGCTGCTTGGTATCCACAATCTGGCAAGGATTTGAAAGCATTCTTTAATACTTCTGGTATGATTTACCGTGAACAACAATTAAAGGATAAATTGCCGAACCTTAGTGAAGAAGAAAAACTAGCTTTATTAGCATCTAATGGCATGCTTGTAAAACGTCCTATCTTGGTTCTTGAAGACAAAGTACTCGTTGGATTTAAAGAAGCAGAATGGATTGAGGCGTTGAAGCTCTAATTTCATAACCTTGTGTCAAAGCCCCTATCTCTAAAAGCCTCCATAGCGAGCTAAGTCATTTTTAGAGATAGGGGCTTTTCCTTTTATATGAAATTAGGATCTTCAACTAGTGCCTATTAAAATGAGCTCCATAGCGAACTAAGTCGTTTTTAGGGACTTGTTCTTTCTACGTTTTTAATAAAGAAATTAGAGCTCACAACTAGGACCTTTTACCGGCTAAGCCATTTTTAAAGATAGGGGTTTTCATTTATTAAAAAATTTGATTTGTATATTTCTTTTATGTTTTGTATAATAATTACACCATAGCAATACCCCTATGGGTATTTTAGGCGTTAGCAATATAAGTGTTAATAGTATTATTTATAGAAGTAAAAGGTATTTCCGGATTAAGTAAGGCCGGTATCTCATTTATAGAGAGGTCTATATGAAGTTTTTACAGTCTTTATCAGCGCAGGTGTCTCTGCGCACGCAGGGGGCTATTTTGGCACTCGGCTTATTATTTATCATATTAGATGCGCTTACGGAGCCTATGAACCCAGCTATTGATTTGGCGTGGGTAACGGTCATCATTTGTGGCTTGCCATTGCTCATCAACAGCGTGCAAAGTATTTTGGATCATTTAGAGATTCACGCTAATTTTCTTATCGTGATAGCCATGGTCGCGCTTATTGCGATTGGAGATTATCATACGGCGGCTTATGTAGGTCTCATCGTACATGGTGGCTTTTTCTTAGAGCAGCTTATTACGGGCAATGTGCATTATACATTGGATGATGACATGTTGCCGACCATGCCTACACAGCTTGTAGCCTTGCGTCAGGGCCTCAACAATTATTCATCCGTCATCGTTGTGGCCGTTATGTTACTTTCCATGGGTTCCTATGCATTGACACAGAACTTTATGCATACCATTACATTGCTAGTTATTCTTTGTCCATGCTCTTTGGAACTCGTTCTTGTGGCACTCATGATGGGGTCTCTTGTAGATGAAAACTCTCCGACGGCGGGGCTTTCAAAAGAGGCGAAACAATGCCATTTGGGCCTACTCATCGTGTCCATTTTATTCCACGTTGCGATCATCGCTGCTGGCGTGTTAGGATCTATCAATCCTGTAACCGCTGCTGCATTGCACGGCTTGGCGCGACTCGGTCTCGTGTATAATCTGAAAGTATTAAACGGCTCCTTGTGCGTCGCATAAATAATTAAACTCCCCTAGTAATCCTTAGATTACTAGGGGAGTTTTGTATATACAACAGTGAGTTGTACAGTATGTATTTTACATTACGTATTATATAGTACGTATTATACAGTACATATTCTATTGTTGTCCTTTGTCTCCAAGGGTGAGGAGTAGGAAGACGATGGATAGGATACATGCACCAACGAGGGCAATGAAACCACCATCCCAACCGTAGAGGTCAACCATGAGACCCATGAAAGCACCAGCACCAGCAGAACCGATGAGGTAACCAAGAAGGCCTGTAAGGCCAGTAGCACCACCTGTTGCTACACGTGGCACCATATCTGCTGCTTGAAGGCCAATCATCATAACAGGACCGTAGATGAGGAAGCCGATAGCAATGAGTGCTAAGTTATCGATGAGGACATTGCCTGCAGGGTTAAACCAGTATACAAGGATCGCTAAGATAACGAATAACATAAAACAAATCGTAGCTGGAGCACGACGGCCGCGGAATACGCGGTCACTTAAGTAACCACTTACAAGCATGCCTGGAATACCAGCCCATTCGTATAAGAAGTAAGCCCAACGGGAACCTTCTTTTGTGAAGCCTTTCACAGCGGTTAAATAGGTCGGTGCCCAGCTAACTACGCCGTAACGGATGAAGTATACAAAGATGTTCGCAATCGCAAGATACCATAAGTATTTATTATGCAAAATATATTTGTAGAAGATTTCTTTAAAAGTACTTTTTTCTTCATTTTCTGTATGTGTATGAACTACTTCGTGTTTGTATTCTTCGATAGGCGGTAAGCCACAGGATTGAGGCGTATCTTTCAACAATACAAAGGTAATAATCGCTAACACGATAGAAATAAGGGCAGGGAAGAAGAAGATACTATGCCATGTACCGAATAGGTAGATGCCAAGCGTAGCAAGAGGAGCGATAATGCCGCCACCTAGGTTGTGGGACACGTTCCACCAAGACCACCAAGCACCGCGTTCGGAACGGGAGAACCAAGTTACCATGTTTTTTGCATATGGAGGGTAGCCCATACCTTGGAACCAACCGTTTAATAAGGCAAGAACGCACATGATAGGAATACTGCTCATAACACCTGGTAAGGTGCCGAATAATAACATAACTAAAGCACTAAGCAATAGACCTACTGTGGAGAAGTATTTTGGGTTAGAGCGGTCAGACGCATTACCCATAACAAATTTACTTACGCCGTAAGCTACGGATAAGATGGTCATAACTATACCGAGATCCGCTTTAGTGTAGCCGTACTCAGCAATCATGTACGGAACAGCCAAACTAAAGTTTTGGCGGATCAAATAGAATGTAGCATAACCAATAAATGTACCTGCAAAGACTTCGCGTCGAAGACGTTTGTAGGTGGAATCGATTTGCGCCTCTGGTAAACGTTCAATATGAGGAGCAGGAGAGAAAATCGACATCGTTACACATCCTTTCTACAACATGTCATTTGTAATAATACCATGTAGGGTATGTAGTCGACTATACTTAATTTTTTATTATAATAAATAGTTATTAGAAAATTGCATTATGGATAGTATTGATTAGGGTGAAATAGTATTGAATGGATTGAGAATTATCAGAATATCTTCTATGTAAAAATTATTAGATTTGCAAATAAATATATGAATAACTGCTCATGCATTTGTGTAATATGATCATGTGTGAATAATATAATCTCAATAGATCCAGTATTTACCTGTGTTTTTGATTATATATGAATATTTGTACATATTTTATTATTGACACAAATATACCCATAGGGGTATAACATAATCATAAGGTATACCCCTATGGGTATAAAACAATAAAAATGGTAAACAGAACGATAAATAACATGTTTGCCCTTAAGGTGTTATATACATGGACGCATGTATATAGACCACAATCAATGTGTACATATCATTATATATAAGCTTTCACAGGAGGTACGTATGGAACGGTGGAGCAAAATAGCAGAGTGGTTCGATTTGAATCGTGAAAAGATTACATTAGTAGCCGGCGGTATCGGCGTAGTATTTAGTTTATTAGGTGTTCGTTTAGGTTTGCCTTTCGACTGGGCTTGGTTCACAATAGTATTGTGTGGCCTTCCTATCGTGTGGGGCGCAGCAGTTGCCATGTATGAAGAGTTCGACGTAAAAGTAGATTTGCTTGTGTCCTTGGCGCTTATTGCAGCTGTTGCAATTGGCGAAGTATTTGCGGCCGCAGAAATTGCTTTCATCATGCAACTGGGGGCCATGCTCGAAGAGTTCACCGTATCTAAAGCGCAAGCGGGCATCGAACGTCTCGTTAAATTGACGCCTACAACGGCGCGCATCGTTCGTAACGGTAAGGAAGAGGTATTGCCTGCAGATATCGTAATGGTAGGCGACGTAATCCGCGTATTGCCAGGCGAGGTTATCCCTGTGGATGGCACGATTTTGTCTGGTGATACAGCGATTGATCAATCCGTTATGACTGGTGAGTCTATGCCGGTAGATAAAACAACGGGTGATGAAGTGTTCTCTGGTACGGTGAACCAATTCGGCGCCTTCGATATGACTGCTACCAAAGAGGGCGAAGATAGCTCTATTCAACGTATGATTAAGCTCGTTAAATCTACGGATCCAGGTAATGCGAAAATCGTTAGCCTTGCAGACCGCTGGGCTACGTGGATTGTAGTGATTGCGTTATTGGCAGCGGTTGGCACCTATGTGGTAACTGGTGAAATCATTCGTGCCGTGACCATCCTCGTTGTGTTCTGTCCTTGTGCTCTCGTATTGGCAACGCCGGCAGCGATTATGGCAGCTATTTCTAATGCGAGCCAACACGGTTTCCTCGTGCGTCGTGGCAATATTATGGAACGCTTGGCGAAGGTTGATACGATGACCTTTGATAAAACAGGTACCTTGACCTATGGTACGCCTGAGGTGACAGCCGTTGAAAGTGTGGGTTCCATGCCTACTGATGAGTTGTATCGCTTGGTGGCTTCTGTAGAAACTAAATCTGAGCATCCATTGGGCAAGGCTATCGTGAATGGATTTACATCCCATCATGGTGAAAGCTTTGTTTCGGTAGATTCCTTCCGCATGGTTCCTGGTAAAGGCTTAGAGGCTACTGTACAAGATAAAGCCGTCTTGGCTGGTAACGAAGCGATGATGACCTTGTCTAATATTTCTATTGCTGACTCCGTGAAAGAGGCTGTTCATGAGCATTTGAACCGAGGTGCATCCATTGTATATGTTGCCGTTGATGGCGTATTGGCTGGCTATGTGGCTTTGGCTGATCGTGTTCGCCGTGAAAGTCGCGCCGTAGTAGAGTCTTTAAACGATCTTGATGTAATGCCTGTTCTTTTAACAGGTGACCATGTGGCAACAGCAAAAACGATTGGTAAACGATTGAACGTATCCAATGTGATTGCAGACTGTTTGCCAGAAGACAAAATGGATACAGTGGCTCAATTACAACAAGACGGCAATATTGTAGCCATGGTTGGCGATGGTGTAAACGATGCACCAGCCCTCAAAAAATCTGATGTGGGCATTGCCATGGGCGGTGTTGGTAGCGATATCGCAGTAGAGGCAGCAGATATCGTTCTTGTAAACGACAATGTTAAAGAAATTCCTCATCTCGTGGCCTTATCTAAACGCATGATGACCACCATTAAGGTAAACCTTTCTTTCTCCTTGATCTTGAACTTTGTGGCCATCATCTTGGCAATGGTTGGTACCTTATCCCCCGTTTGGGGCGCCCTTGTTCACAACGGCGGTAGCCTTCTCGTAGTGGCAAACTCTGCACTATTGTTGCGTTGGGCTTACAAATCTAACCACGTAGTAGATGATGATCATTCCGTCCTTGTGAAAGCAGCTCGTAAAGGCGTGTTTGAGGCTTAATGGTAGTTCATTATACATATAAGTATGGAGTGTGCATCGATTTGATTACTAAATCGGTGAGAGTTAAAAAATAATATAGTCAATAAAAAGCGCTATCTATTCCTAACGAAACTCAAATAGAGTTGTGGGATAGATAGCGCTTTTGTTTCACTTATAGTATGAAATCGATGGTTTCTAGTGTTGATTAATCAATATATGTTACAGGATAACCTTTGGCTTCGATTTCACGGCGGTTAAGACCATTTGGTAGATCTGGGTAGCCGATAGCGAGGCTAGCATAGACTTTTTCGTCTTCGCTAAGACCTAGTTCACGCATTTTGGCTTGGATGCGTTCATTATCTTGAAGATGACGGATTTGGTTAACCCAGCAACTGCCAAGGTCGAGTTCATTGCAAGCAAGCATCATATTTTGCATAGCACAAGATACATCAGCAAAGTTATTAGCATAGTTTGCTTTACTAGCTAATACGATGAGCACAGGTGCATTATAGTGGAATACAAATTTGCCTTCGGCGGACATCTTAATGATATTCACCATGTAAGGTAAAGTATTTTCTGTAATCGGCATTTTGCCGTATTCTTCTTGAATGAGTGTTACTAGTTCTTGAAGCACATCTTGGTTCGTAATGACCATGAAATGTGTTAATTGTGTATTACCGCCAGATGGAGCACGACGACCAGCGTCGAGGACTTGATCAATAAGTTCTCGAGATACTTGATCTGCTTTAAATTTACGCGTACTATGACGAGTTTTGATGCACTCTAAGGTGTTCATATAGGCCTCCTATTATAAGTTAGCTTTGATATAGAATTTCTTTTATTATACTACAAGGAAGGACCTAGTAGGGGGGCGTATTTTTACTAAGTCATTTATTAGAAGTCGGTCCTGCAACGAAAAAAGATTTCATTGAAAACAGAAGTTATAACTTTCTAATTTAATATCAAAATAATTTATAAATAAAGTAACAATTTTATGGTATGATTTTTACCCATAAATTCTATAGAAGCGCCTAATTCTTAACGAATAAGAAAATAAATATTAATTAATTGACAAATTTAAAAATATCTGTTCAAAGTAGGCTTTTTACGTTGACTGTTTGCCGTAAAATTGTGTACAATTAATTAGTAGATAATTGTGTGCATACGGAGGTAGATTATGGCAGAAATTGGTGTACTCGAAGGGTACAAACATAAAGAAGATGTTCCTGATTCAGAATATTTAAGATTGGAAAATCAATTGAGCTTTCCACTTTATGTAGTGGCGAAGGAAATTGTTAATGCATATCGTAATCACTTAGATCCTTTAAATTTGACATATACTCAATACCTCGTAATGATGGCATTGTGGCAATATGGTGATTTATCTGTTAAGGAATTGGGCCAAGTATTGCGCCTAGATTCCGGTACATTAACACCGCTTTTAAAGAAATTAGAAGCTAAAGCATTCTTGAAACGCAAACGCAGTCGTCAAGATGAACGCGTAGTTATGGTAACCCTTACTGATACGGGCAAAGAATTACGTGATGTAGCTGTTCATATACCACGCCGCTTGGCTGAAGCGTCAGGTCCAATTTTTGATGTAGAAGAGACACGTCAATTGCGTATGTTGCTCAATAAATTACTAGAAGCAATCGATAATGCAAACGCAAAAACAGCAGAGAACATGAAGGGCTAATTTGATACAACCTCATATGCATATATTCTGTAACCTTGGAAATCTAAAAATTTTATTAAAAATGTGATATACTATACCTATAGCGTATTGTATTCAGGTCATGTGAGAGTATGACTGATTCGTGATTTGCCCTCGTGGCACAAAGGAGAGCATTATGAATAAAAATTTATTAGGTGCATTTGTATTAGCCGGTACATTATTAGTAGGTGGTGTTGCAAACGCAGCAAACTGGAATGGGTTAGCTAACTATCCAGAGGTTCCAAATAGTGCAAATGGTACAGAAACGTATTTCTTTGATAAAGCATCTGAGTTTAAAGGTATCGATAGCAGCCGTAACCATGTATTTGGTGTTAATGTAATTAATATGCATAATAACCAATACGGGGAAGCTACATTGTTCAAATATCTTGTTCATCCAAGCTTACATACTGTATATCGTTACGCTCCAGATGGTCAAGTTTACCAAATTCAACCTGGAACAAATGAGTTCAATATGTTCATGGCTGCTTGGAAAGAAGTATACGGCACAACTTTCGAATTCCCAGCGTTATAATTTGATGGCCCGTATCGTAATAATTACATAACTATTGCTGGTGAAAGCTCCTTTTGGGCTTTCACCAGTGTTGTTTATGGAGGTTTTTTATGTCTAAATCTGAATTTGCTCAAGCCTACACTGAGCGTATGTTCCCTGATATTGCAGCCCCAGCAGGTTATATTGATCCAGAGTTTGAAGTATTGTTTGATAATTTTGCCTTTGATGAAGTCATCACCGAAGAAGGCCGTAATGTACCGGCAAAAGATCGCTTCTTAGCCATTCTTGCAACATTAGTAGGCGCCTCTGCTGTTGATGAATATGCATTAATGCTACCGGCAGCATTAAACTTTGGTCTTATTCCTGATGAAGTGGTAGAGCTCATTTATCAAGCGGTACCCTATCTTGGCATCGGACGTGTGCGCCCATTCTTTAAGGTGACCAATAAGATTTTTGACTATCGAGGAGAAGCTATTGTTGATCCATCTCGTAGCACGATTACTGGCGAGTCTCGTCTTGAAAAAGGCGTAGAAAAGCAAGTGGAAATCTTTGGCGAGCCTATGCGTAATTCTTACCAAGAAGGGCCAGAAGATATTCGTCACATCAACAAATGGCTTGCCAATATGTTCGGCGATTACTATACGCGTAAAGGCCTTAGCGTGGCTCATCGTGAAATGATTACTTTCTGCTTCCTTGCGGCTCAAGGTGGCTGTGAAGCTCAACTCAAGGCTCATGTAGAGGGTAATTTGAACGTAGGGAACAGCAAACAATATTTGATTAACATCGCATCCCAATGCGTGCCGTATATCGGCTATCCTCGTACCTTGAATGCCCTTCGTTGCATTCAAGAAGGTTACACCGCATGGGAAGCTAAACAATAAAGGAGTTCTATGTTTGATTTAAATCCAGTTCAGATATTAGCAAGTATTCCTGCTATTATGATCGTTTTTTCTATCTTTGGATATGCAGAGGCGAAGGTAGCAACTTGGTTTGGTGATCCAACGCCGCGTCTGGCGGGACGCCTCACATTGTCACCAATGGCGCACCTTGATCTAATTGGTACCATCTGTATTATTCTTGTTGGCTTCGGTTGGGCAAAACCTATGTCAATTAATCCATCTTACTTTAAAGATCCACGACGTGATATAAGCTTGCTTGCTTTTGCAGGTCCTGTGGCAGGTCTTATAGCAGGCTTCATATTCACCTTTATATATATGCTTCTTGGAAAATTAGGCCTCATGGAGTCCCAAGGTCTTGCCATGGTTATGCAATATATTATTTTATATAGTATTGGCTTATCAATCTTCTGTTTGATTCCGTTCCCACCATTGCCTGGTTTTAATATTATCTTACCGTGGTTGCCTACAGAGTGGCAGATGAGATATTACCAATTAGGGATGCTTAATTTATTATTCTTTATCATCCTTATTAATACACCCATTATTTCCATGGTTATTCGTCCATTACAACAAACGATATTTAAAATCTACTTTGCCATTATTGGGCTCATACTATAATTATATTTTGTGAAAGTCTCTACCATAAAGATAATATCTTTATGGTAGTTTTTTATAGATAGATTTAGTATATATATCGTGTATTTGTACATTCTACTGTTTTTTATAGTAGCAGGTTAACTTTTGACTGTTCTTTAGATTTTATATTAAAAACTATCGATATAGTTCCTCGATTGTGTTATAATGAGTACGGAAATCGTAAATTTTCGATATAGCAATATTATAGTGTTTTATTAGATACTATTGATATAGTAAATCGATACACTAAATCGATACTGTATATAGATATTCAAGTGAATAGAAGAGGAATTACATATGAATTTTGAAGAAAATCAAGTGCCAGAGGCGATTTTGGACAAGCTTACAAAGGTGTGTACTTGCCGTAGCATTACGCGCAAAACGATTAAAGAAGCTATTTTAAATGGTGCTCATACATTTCCACAAGTAAAAGAAGTAACTCGTGCTGGTACGGGCGCTTGCGGTGGTAAAGGCTGTGGGCCTCGCATCGTAAAGTTGTTAGCTGAAATGAAAGAACAAGGCAAAATTTAAATTAAAACATCCAAAATATGAAATGTAAATTACGAAATTTCAAATTACAAAGTCGAAGCTAAGAACTATAAGCAATATAATATAAATTTAAAAGTTGAATCTATAAGCTGTAAATAGTAAACTTCAAAGATTAGATTAAATACATAAAGATTGTTGCTTAATCCTGCTATCGGACGTATCCGCAGGGTTTGGGTAACAGTCTTTTTGTGTTGTTGGGGTGGTCTTTATTTTTTGATATACTATACATAATACTTTTTAGAGATTTTGGAGGTATATATGTTTCGACGTTTCGTGGCAGCCACGATGATCGGCGCCTTAGCACTCACAACGGGCTGTGGTTTACATAATCCATTTACTTCAAAGACAGAGCCTGTGACCTATGAGTCCGTAGTACAAAGCGAGCTTTCACCAGAGCAAAAGGTGGACAAGCTAGTGGCGAATATGTCCGATGCGGACAAGGTGGGGCAATTGTTGATGATTGGCATCCACGGCACAACGTTAAACGATGACGCAAAGTTTATGCTCAACGAGTACCGCGTGGGCGGCATTATTTTGTTCGATCGGAACATGGAGTCCAAGGATCAAGTTAAAACGCTCATTGCAGACATTAATAAGGCTGGTAAAAGTGCGGGTTTAACTCCATTGTTCCTCGGCATTGACCAAGAGGGTGGTGTCGTAGCACGCATGGAGGATCAGCTCATTAAGGTTCCTCCTGCTGAGGAGCTAGGTAATGCACCTATTGAACAGGCTGCATCCTTGGCAAAACAGTCTGGTGCGGAATTAAAAGACTTGGGCTTTAACATTAACTTTGCTCCTGTGGCGGATTTGGGATTAACCTATGGTCGTTCTTATAGTACAAACCCTGATGAGGTTGTGCGCTATGCAGGTGCCGTTGGTAAGGCTTACGATGAAGCGGGCTTGTGGTATTCCTATAAACACTTCCCCGGCATTGGCAAGACTGACGTAGACTTGCATGCGGACACAAGCATCGTTCCTGTATCTAAAGAAGCATTGCTTTCAGAGGACACAAAGGTATTCGTAGACCTCATTAAACAGTCTAAACCGAATACCTATACAATTATGGTGTCTCATGCGATGTACCCACAAATCGATCCAGACCATCCCGCTAGTTTATCGAAGACGATTATTACTGATTGATTGCGCAAGGACATGGGTTACAATGGCGTTGTCGTAACAGACGATATGGATATGGGAGCCCTCGCGAAACACTATACCTTTGGTGACATGGCTGTACAATCCATCCTCGCAGGCAGTGACATCTTGCTTGTGTGCCACGAATACGAACACATGCAAGAGGCTTACAATGGCCTTATGAAAGCCGTGAAAGACGGTCGCATCTCAAAAGAACGACTCGATGAATCGGTGAAACGGATTTTGCTCATGAAAATGAGCCGAGGATTGTAATCTCAAATGCCTCCGAATGTGTAAAGAAAATACATTTACACACTTGCTTAACAAAACTAGCCATCTCTTTTTAGAGGTGGCTAGCTTTGTGTTTAAAGCGCTATCTATTGTTTTGTGACTCGGACCTTTGACCTCGTGTTCAGTGAGAAAGCTATTTTTATACATAATCCTTTCTTGAAAATGGTGGATTACATAAGTATACTAATGATATGAATAGATAGTTTGACTGAGAGTAAAGCGATTTCGGTAGATGGCACTCAATGACTAGGTGCTTAGTTCAACCCGTTAAATCACTGAGATGGTTACATGTGATGTTTAGATAGGTGTTAGATAGTAATGCTAAGGAGAATCTTATGAAATTATGGAAATTTAATAAGCGTAGTTCTACCTTGGCAGATATGTCTATGAATCGCGTGCTTTTAACGGAGCTCATTGCAAAGGGGGCCCTTGTTGGGGTGATTGCAGGTTTCTTTGGGGCATCATACCGTTATTTGATACTTGAATCAGAGCATATCAGGTGGCATCTGATGGATGGTATTACTATGGAATGGGCCATAGGTTGGCTTGTGGCCATGGTCATTTTTGCGTTTATTGTAGATCGATTGCTCGCGTGGGCGCCATTATCCGGTGGTTCAGGGATTCCTCAAATCGAAGGGGAAATGCTTGGACTCTTTGATATGAAGCCGTATCGGACGCTAGTATCTAAAATGATTGGTGGCGTACTGACCGGCTTTGCAGGATTTTCCGTAGGTCGTGAAGGACCAGCCGTACAGATTGGTGGCTCTGCTGGGAAGATTGTGTCCTACTGGATGAATTCAGGGCTACGAGAACAGCGTATTTTGACATCCGCAGGTGCAGGGGCAGGCTTAACAGCCGCCTTTAGTGCACCCGTATCGGGGGCGATGTTCGTCTTTGAAGAGGTACATAAAAGCTTTTATCCGTATCTTGTTGTGCCAACCTTTGTGGCGACCTTGATTTCTAACTATATTACGGTTAGTATCTTTGGACTTACACCAGCACTGGGCTTTACGGTGACCTCAGGGGTTCCTCTTGAATATTTTCCAATACTGCTCATGGTTGGGGGTATCATGGGGCTATGTGGGGTGTTATTCTGCCGTATGATTTTCGCGTTCAAGAGGTTTTTTGATTGGCTTAAATGTTCTCGATTCTTGAAATTAGTCCTTACCTTTGTGGCGGTGGCGGCCATTGGCTTTGATTCGCAGCTTCTCTTGGGCGGGGGCAATGACCTCGTGGGGCAGCTGGCCTTTCAATCTCACGGTGTATTGCTCCTGGCAGGCATTGTGCTAGGCAAGATTTTACTCACCACCTTCTGCTATGGTAGTGGTGCTCAAGGTGGCATATTTTTGCCTATGCTTGTTATAGGGGCTTCTGCAGGTGCTTTTTGTGAAAGCTTACTTTCCACATTAGGGCTCATTTCTCCTGATTTTGTACCGCAATTTGTTATCTGTGCTATGGGTGGCATGTTAGCGGCCGCTATGCGGACCCCAATTTTGGCGATTTTGCTAGTTCTTGAAATGACGAATAGTTTCTCCAATATTTACGCCATCGGGATTGTTACGCTCGTAGCCTACCTTGTGGCGGAGCTTTTAAAAGAACCACCTATTTACGATTCCTTGTTGCAAGCCATGAGTGGTCAAAGCAATCTAGAGTCTGTGCAAACCTTCTTTCAAACGAAGGTGCCTGTGGTGGCAAACTATACAGATGTACAACTACAAGACTTAGCATTACCAGATGGTACACTCATCGTAAGCATTCGGCGTAACGGTACCTACATTGTGCCACTAGGAGACGTGAAACTCGAACCGGGGGATGAATTACAAGTCTCTTGTGAACGGGGCCGATTGAAGGCGGCGAAAGAATTTTTCCAATCAAATTAGCCATTATATGTAAAGTTAATCGTTGATTCGTGGTATATATTAGGAGTAGTTTATGAAAATTGTGAACGCTACTGAGTCAGATATATTAGAATTGTATCGATTGCAATTGCTTACCTTTGAAAGCGAAGCGGAGATGATTGGCAGTCGAATGGTTCCTGCATTGATGGAGTCGGAAGAGGAGTTTAAAGCTACTTTCACCCAATGGCATACCTATAAACTGGTAGATGATGCGGGAAGAATCATCGGAGGTATTCGCTATCAATATGACGATGGAGTGGTAGAGGTCGGTCGCTTGATGGTGCATCCAGACTATCGGCAACAAGGGCTGGCTCGGAAATTATTAGCCTTCGTAGATGAACAATGCAGTCAAGATCGGCGCGTATTATATACATGTACGAAAAGCTGGATTAATATAAAGTTATATACAAAAATGGGGTATAAAGCCGTTAGAGAAATACAGGATGACACGGGATTATCCTTTGTATATATGGAGAAGCAATAATTCAAACGGCATGGGAGGTCTTAATGTGCTTGATAATATAGTGGTATTCTATATATTCTTTACCATAGTTGGCTTTTTAGCGGCTATGCTTGGCACCATCATCGGTGCCGGTGGGGGACTCGTATTCGTGCCTCTCTTTATGTATTGGTTCCCTGAGTGGTCTCCGTCCATGATTGTAGGGACGTCACTCTTTTCTGTTATGTGTAATGCTATTTCTGGATCTATAGCGTATCTAAAACAAAAAAAGGTATATATTAATGCTGCTATTGTATTTAGTTTAGCTACATTCCCAGGCGCCATTTTAGGGGCTCAAATGTCGGGATGGTTCTCCGGCAAGGGCTTTATGTTTGCCTTTGGATGCTTTATGCTGTGTGCATCTGTATTGATTGGTTTTAAAAATTTTAGAAAAGGGGAACGCAAGGAAGAGTCTCTGACTCTTGAGCAGTTGAGCTATAGTAAGCCCATCGGTATTAGTATTAGCTTCTTTGTAGGCTTTATTTCTAGTATCTTTGGTATCGGTGGAGGACTTATTCATGTGCCGGCTTTGATTTATCTCATGGGATTTCCTACACATATGGCAACGGCTACAAGTCAATCTATTCTCGCCGTATCAACAACGGTGGGGGTTATTACACATTTGATTGAAAGTCATATTGTATTTAGCATTGCTATCCCTACTAGTATTGGCGCTATCTTTGGCGCTCAAGCGGGGGCCCGTATTGCAAAACGTCTCAAAGCAAAAGCTATCCTCGCTCTCATGAGCGTAGCTGTCTTTGCATTGGCGGTACGCCTCATTCTTAAATCTGGTATCTTGGGATGATATAATTTAATACAAGCCCTCTAATGGTGATTCGTAAGCATGTTACCATTAGAGGGCTTTCTGTATTTTCAGCATTTTATAAAAGGGTATAACTAAAAGTCATAGAGAACTATAAATGAGAATGAAAAATTTAAAATATATAAATCATACTATTTTTATGCATAATGTTAGTAATGTATTTACTATAGAATTATAGGTAGTACGAATCGTTATTTAGAGAGGTTTTAGCATATAATTACTGACTATATCTATACATGCTTAATAAATAAGGATTCTTGATTGTATATGAGGAAAAATGGGTACATGATAATGCTAATGAGATGTACTTTCAACTGAGGGAATAAAAGGGGAATGCATATCGATTTTTATTAGAAGAGATATAAATTATGCATAATTATAGTGAGGAGAATGAGAACGGCGTATACTAAAAGTAATAGATTCCTTAAGAAAGGATAGGAGGAAATAGAAGTGAGTACACTTATTAGAGATTATGAACGTTTTGCCAAGGAGGCAAATGAGATTTGTAAAGGTCGCGTATACACCGATCATTTACGTCGTTATGCATATGGCGTTGATGCGTCTTGCTATAGCTATTTACCAAAGGTAGTTGTTAAAGCTGAAGATGAACGAGAAGTAAGACGACTTATTCGTTTGTGTCAACAATGTGGGACACCATTTACATTCCGTGCGGCCGGCTCCTCCTTGTCTGGTCAATGCTCCAGTGAAGATGTGCTCATCGTATGTAATGATGGCTTCAAGAAAATGGAAGTTATTGATGATGGGAAAGCCTTGAAATGTGAATGCGGTGTTATCGGTTCCGATGCGAATGATTTATTGAAACCGTACAATCGTAAAATTGGTCCAGATCCTGCAACGCTTGCTACAGCATTAGTAGGTGGTATCTTGAATAATAACTCCTCTGGTATGTGCTGTGGTACGGCGCAAAACTCTTATAAAACAATTCGGTCCATTCGCGTTGTATTATTAGATGGCTCCATCCTTGATACGTCTGACCAAAAGAGTATTGATCAATTCCTTAAAGAAAAACCTCAAATGGTAGAGGATATCTTACAATTGCGTAAGGATATTTTGGCCGATGAAGAATTGACACACTTGATTCACCATAAGTACAAAATCAAAAATACCACAGGTTACGGCTTGAACTCCCTTGTTGATTTTGAAGATATTATTGATATCATCAACCACTTGTTCATCGGTTCTGAAGGTACATTGGGTTTCGTATCTGAAATCGTATATAACACTGTTGAGGACGTACCTTACAAAGGTTGCGGTCTCATGTTCTTCAAAACATTGAATGATGCATCTCTTGCGGTTGTAGCCTTGGCTAATATGGGTCGTGACAAGGTTGTAGCTGCTGAAATGATGGACTATCAATCCCTTAAGGCCGTTCAATCGCTAGATAATGTGCCTGAATTTGTTCGTGAAGTTCCTGAAGGTACAAGTGCTATCCTGTTCCAAACTGAAAGCTACTCCAAAGAAACTGTCGATGAAAACTTAGCTTTCATTAAAGACAAATTGAAAGATATTCCAACGGCTATCCCAAGTCTTTACTCTCAAGATCCTAAAGAATACGATTCCTGGTGGGCAATCCGTAAAGGTATCTTGCCAATCGTTGGTGGTCAACGTAGAAAAGGCACCACTGTTATTACAGAAGACGTATGCTTCCAAATCGAAGATTTCACGAAGGGCATCGAAATGCTTACCGAATTATTCCACAAATACGATTTCGTAGACGGTGGCGTAATCTTCGGCCATGCGTTATCTGGTAATGTTCACTTTAACATTACGCCTGATTTCAGTGATCCTAAAGATACTAAGAACTTTGGCGATTTGGTAAAAGAAATGTCCGAACGCGTTTCTGGCTTCGGTGGTTCTTTGAAAGCTGAACATGGTACGGGTCGCATGGTGGCACCGTTCATTGAAATGGAATGGGGCCGTAAAGCGTACGAAATCAACCGTCGTATTAAAGCTATCTTTGACCCTGAACGCATCTTGAATCCTGATGTTATCATTACTGATGACCCAGATGTGTATAAGAAAAACCTTAAAGCTCAATGCGTTATCGATGATGCTTTCACAATCTGTATGGAATGTGGTTTTTGTGAAAAACATTGTCCAAGCCGTAATTTAACATTGACTCCACGCCAACGTATTGCATTGTTGCGCGAAACGAAACGCCTTGAAAACGAAGGCAATTTCACATTGGCTGCAGAGCTTAAAAAAGGCTATGAATACTTTGGTGTAGATACCTGTGCTGCGTGCTCCATGTGTAAAGGCCTTTGCCCACTCAGCATCGATACGGCTCAAATTGCATTATCTATGCGCCGCATCGATCCTCCAGCACCAGAATTGGCTAAGAAGATTTACGATAATTTCCCTACTACACTTCAAATGGCTCGTGCCGGCGTAAGTCTCGAAGGTATTGCAGGCTCTATTGTTACACAAAAAGCGATTTCCAAGATTACAGAAGGCTTACATGGTGTAACTGGTATTACTCCGTACATTCCTAAGACTACGCCTAAGGCCAACCGTTACAGATTAAGAAGCCGCATTAAACCGACTAATTTTGAAAAGGTTGTATACTTTAGTACCTGTGCGAACCGCGCTTTCAAACCTAATCAAGGTTATGACGATGAACGCAGCTTACAACAAGTAGTGGAAAGCCTTTGCAACAAGGCCCATATCGATATTATCTACCCTGAACATATCGAAAACCTCTGCTGTGGCTTGAGCTTTGAAAACTACGATGACGTTCATGAGCGTGCTGTAAAAGACTTACACGATGCGTTGATGAAAGCATCTCAAAATGGTAAATACCCAATCGTGATTGACCATAGTGCATGCTTTAATCATGCTTTCAAACATATGCCAGACTTAGAAATCAACGATATTTCTGAATTCTTGTGCAAATACGTTGTGCCTCATCTCGACATTGAAAAATGCGATGAACGCGTAATTGTACACAAACAATGTAAGATCAAATCCTTGAATAAATCTCAATATATTGAAGATTTGGCTCGTCTATGCACAGACCATGTATTCAACATTAAATCCTTTGCATGTGATGGCTTTGCTGGTCAAAAAGGGTTCTTCACACCAGAACTCAACAAATGTGCTACCAAAGACCTTGCAGCTGAAATCGCTGAATACGGTGCAACACTAGGCGTAAGCTCCAGCTCTACCTGTGAAATCGGCCTTGGCGAAAACGGCGGCATCCCATTCATTGGTGTTGCATTCCTATTGGACCGTTGCTCTAAGGCTAAGAAATAAGTCTTGTATAGCTATTGCTATTTACGTTAATGTTGCTAGTAGTTTACACTAAGGTTACTAGTAGGTTGGGTTAAAGTAACTGGTAGTTTATGTTAATGTTGCTTTAATATTGCTCGTAAATTATGTTAAAACTACTAATAGTTTTTTAGGAGTTTTATGAGATTTATTGTTAATTCTTTATTTTTCTAAGAAATGTGGTATACTAAACGTAGGTAGTAGAGTGTATGAAATTACCTGCAATATAACCAAAAAAAAGGACGAGTGGCAGCTCGTCCTTTTTCTTGCTTATTTTTTGTTTTTATTGTTAAGCCAGTAGCTGTAGGTAGTTACAACTAAGGCAACAATAATAGGGGCAAGCAAGGTGCCCCAGAGTGCATAAAACAGCTCCTGCAATATACCACCTCCTTTCGGGAGGTATTTTATATTATATCATCATGCTATGGAGTCTTGTATATAATTAATGATTGGAGAATTTCTAATGAAGAAGGTTGTGCTTTTCTTTCTTTTAATAACAGCCCTTACGGGATGTGGATTGAATCAAAATGCGAATAGTAATAAAACAGAATCAAATGCAACTAGTTCTGCTGCTGGTTCCTCTACATCTGCTGCGGGAAACAGCCAAGCGACTACCAAGCAAGATGGACATCTAATTACAGCAAAGCAAGCCTTATCCGCTGGTGAGTATGCGAAAGCCATAGAGGAAGCTACAGCGGCCATTAAGGATAATGCTAATAATGCAGAAGCCTATTCTGTACGTGGCTTTGCAACAGCATTAAACGGTGATGCGGCTAAAGGTTTGACAGATACTAAAAAGGCTTATGATTTAGACCCTAACAATGTGGCTAATTACTATAACATGGCCATGGTATATAAGTTACAAGGACAGTTAGATGACTCTAAACAATGGTTCGAAAAGGTATTAGAAAAGGACCCTAGCAACACCTGGTCTGTGTATGGAATTGCTACCATTTACGCAGACCAAGGGGATGATACTAAGGCCCTTGATTGGTTAGAAAAGGCTATAAAAATTGATCCCTCTGTAAAATCCGTTGCAGCCGAACAAGACCATTTTGAACGCTTTCACAATAATAGGCGATTTAAAACATTGGTAGGATTATAGACATGGATGTGAAACAGATGATTCGCCTTATTATAAAGGTGATAGGATTTATATATTGGCTTATTTTTCTATACCTTGGCGGTCTAATGGTTGTAGACTGGTCAGGGTTTATGACTCGGTACAATATTGAAACACCAATTTTCCTTAGCTATATAGTGGTGGTAGGGTGTATTGTTATGCCTTATTTGGTGTTTTATTGGAAAAAACTGAATCCTAATGTTAAACCGCCCTATTTGGTGCGATGTCTTAGTGCCTATATGGACCGTCTAGAGGACCAACATAGTATATGGTTTGATGTACTATATGTACTCAAGCTACTGCTCTATTTTGTAATAATCTTGTGGATGATCTGTATACTATTACTAACCTTAGCATCTATTGCATGGACAATAGTTCTAATTTTACTGAGCAATTGATGATGTAAATTACATTGTTTTCTCTACTAATGCTTCTTGTAAAAGTTGAGAAAAATTAATTCCTTTAGCCAATGCTCTGTCGTTAAGCCATGCAGGAATCGTTAGGGTTTTCTTTACGGACTTACTATTTTTAGCTAAATCAATATCTGTTTGAACTAATGTAGGATATGTTGTATCGGTACATGGTAAGCTGCGAATAGATGTGGGGGTAGGTAGAGTTTGTCCATCTTCTAAAGCGCCTAATATATAGAGTTCCATAGCCTCTTGTGCATTGGTTATTAATTCTGTTAGTGTTGAGCCGGTGCTACTAGTGTATTCTAGGTCTGGAAATTCAGCCCAGAAACCATCGGCATCATCATGGATTATAGCAGGGTATATAAATTTCATAGGTCCTCCTTATTTTAGTCCCGTACGTTTTAAGATGGCATTTAATAAACCGATAGGTACATCTTTCCCATGTACGGCAATAACTTCAACTTGATTATCCTTTTTTAAACGATGATGACTACCTCGTTGCCGTACATCCTTCCAGCCATTTTGCAGTAATAATTTAAGTAAATCCTTATCCTTCATATTCTCTCCTTTTATAATAACACGTGTATACGTACAAAACAATTATTAGGAGTTATACATTCTTATTTATAGTCTAACAGTATATAAAGGAAAATAGGGGTGACCATTGGTCACCCCTGATTCTATTAGTCACTTGACAAAATTGATACATGACCTTTATATATTAATCCTATTCATAAAAATCATATTAGTATATAATTAATATATATAAATTAGGTTGTGTATTGATGAAAGGAGAGGATTCATCATGAAACCATTTGGTAAAAGGGGCGCAATGGCTGTGTTGTGTGCGGCTATATTGACATCCCCATTATTGTTGAGTGGTTGTAGTATGTCAGAGCTATGGCAGGGTACTGAACAGAGCCGCAAGGAAATTGCGCAGCGGTCTGAGCAGGATCAGGTGCAGTTATTTAATCAATATGTGAAAGCTGTAAGTCGATACAATCGCATGGCTGTCATGTTTGATTATGCGAATACGCCAACTCTTAATGAGTTAAAAGCAGGGCAGCATTTAACTGTATTTAGTGCACCGAACTTTAAGCAGCTACAAAAAGAATTAGAAGAGGCTAAGCAAGCCGGTATTCCGTATGATGAAATGAAGGAGCCTTTAGATAAGCTACTTTCAAAATTGAACGAAATTACACCGGTAGCCGAAGAGCTCGATGCATACTATAAATCTAAAGGGTATACCACAGATAACTATGCTAAGGAGCAACAATTAGGCCCTAAATATGTTCAATTGTATGAACAATTTGTTCCTATTTATGCTGACTTTGATAATGTTATGCATAAAATCAATACGGATCGATTGCAACAACGGTTGCAACAATTGCGTGATGCAGGCAAGAAAAATGCCGCTGCAGCACAAGAGGTTCATTTGCGACTTACTGCGGTCCTAGAAAAGATCGATAGTGAAAAACAACTAGACGTAAATGCTATCAATCAAGAATTACAATCTATTGGTGATGTATCAAATGGTATTACTAGTCCTAAGTATGATTCTGTTAAGACCTCTGTAAACTCTACGATTGGTGCAATCCGTACCTATATGGGTTCGAAACAAGATAACGACTATAATCGTATGATTGAGGCCTATAACCATTACATTTCTAATCTGAATACGACCAATATGAATGAGTTAGATTAAAATAAGTTAGATTAATACGTCTATATAAAAGAAAGCTGTATCAAATGAGAGTGTCATTTGATACAGCTTTTTAGTTGATATATAGGATATACCTTACTTTTTTAGGCTAATGCGCGTTGTAATTTGGCTTGATAAGGAGAATAATACTAAGGCTATCCAGATACAACCGAAAGCGATCATCTGTGGTGTGCCAAAGCTTTCACCAAAGTAAAAGATGGCAAGCAACAAGGCAATGGTAGGGGATACATATTGCAAGAAGCCTAGTAGATTGAGCGGCAATAGTTGTGCACCATAGGAGAATAGCACCAATGGGACAGATGTAGTTAGACCGCAGGCTATGAGCAACATGGTTGTATACCAGTCTGTGCCGAAATAGGACCACACGGTATTATCGACCATGGTCGTATATAGTAAGGCTAGCGGTGTTAATAGCCAGGCCTCAAAGGCGATGCTCGTAAAGGGAGAGATGAGCAGTTTCTTTTTTACAGCCCCATAGAGACCGAAGGAAACGGCGAGGATCATCGATACTAATGGCAAGGATCCCACTTGATAGGTGAGTAAGGCGATGCCGATGGTAGCGATAAGGACACTCAGCTTTTTGGGTATAGATAGAACCTCTTTAAATAGGATGACACCTAATACTACATTGAAGAGTGGGTTGATGTAATAGCCAAGGCTCGTATTCATAACTTGATTATTGGCGATGGCCCAAATGTAGGTGAACCAGTTTACACTGATGATGACTGCCGCAACTAAAAGTAGGAATAATTGTGAACGTTGTTCTTTTAGTAATTGAAAGTCCTTTTTGAATTGTTTAAAGTGTAGGCCAAATACAACGATAGCCATGCAAACACCTGACCAGATAATGCGCTGTGCCAGTATATTATACGGCGAAACATGGTTTAATAATGCCCAATATAGAGGGAGTAAGCCCCAAATTATATAACAACTAAGGGCTGTGATTAACCCTTTTTTACTTGTATGCTCCATAATGCCTCCTCGTGATAGTATTTATTATATCACTAATTCTCAAGTCATGCATTTTAGTTATTGCATATGATTTTCAGTTATAACTTTGATTTTGGCACTTATGATTAAATGTTATGTTCATTGACTTTGTGCATATTGTTACACTATATTGGACTTAGAACAACGAATATAGAGAATAGGTGTCGCAAGACTTAATAGAGAAATCGGTATAAGCCGATGCGGTCCCGCCACTGTAAGGATGAGCCTGCTTTCATACATGTCACTGGAGTAATCTGGGAAGGCGAAAGCGAGGTGATGATCCCGAGCCAGGAGAACTGCCTATTTGATAATCACCGTTATGTACCTACGAGCGATAGGAAGGGGATTGGGGTATGCTGGCTACAGTATTTTTTAGTGTACCTTTCAATAAGAAACCTTACGTGTCACTTTAGGTGGCACGTTTTTTATTGCCCTTAGAGTGGATGTTGAGTATAGGAATCAGGTTTTATAGATATTAAACAGATGGACACATTTTGAGGTTGATGTGGTCCAATAAGATAAAGCTCGAGTGATTCATATATCTAACAATTCGCAGGTACGGTGCGCTGTTTCTCGGTATGGTTTCGAGTTGAAAAGGAGGCACATATATGTCTGACAAAAAGACTTCAAAGGATGCTGAACGCGATTTATTAGCACCTGTATCCTTTGATGAGTTTAAGAAACCTACGTATGAACAATGGCAGGCCGAGGTTGAAAAAGCGTTAAAAGGTGGCGACTTCCATAAGAAGATGTTCACTAAAACCTATGAGGGAATTACGTTACAACCAATTTATACGCCTGCATTGCATGGAGAAAAAATTCCAAAGGGTGTATACCCTGGGGCAGGTGAGTTCCTACGTGGCACAAAGGCAAGTGGTTATATTAAAGACTCTTGGGGCGTATCCCAATATGTAGACGAATCCTTTCCTAAGGATGCTAATCATGCAAGTTTATACGAAATTGTAAAAGGTGGCACCATTCACAATATTCGCCTTGATGAAGCAACACGCCATGATCAAGATGTGCAAGTAGGCGCAGCTGTTGGTATCGGCGGTACATCTCTGTCTACTATGGATGATTGTAGCCAATTGATTGAGCGTTTTAATTTGAAGGAAAACCCTTTATACATTGAAACAGGTGCTTCTGCAGCTATCTTGCTCGGTATGTTAGCCGCTACGGTGAAAGGCTCTAAAAAACAAACCTCTGACTTGAAAGGTCTCGTTGGTGCAGACCCTATTGGTGTTTGGGCTAAAGATGGTACATTGCACATGTCTTTAGATACAGCCTTTGATGAAATGGCACATACTGTTGTATGGGCTAAAGAACAAGCTCCAGAACTTAAAACTGTACTCGTATCTGGCGATGTATACGCTAATGGTGGCGCTAATGATGTGCAAGAGGTTGCGTATGCATTGGCAACAGCAGTTTGTTATGTTCGTCAATTAGCACAACGGAACATCGATATTCACACTATTGCTAACAGTATGATGTTTACATTCTCCTTGGGTGCAAACTTCTTCATGGAAATTGCTAAATTACGTGCATTGCGGGTGCTTTGGGCTCGCATCATGGAGGCCTTCGGTGCAGAAGAAGCTGACCGTGCTGTTCATGTACACGGCAGAACGTCGGCTTTCACAAAAACTGTATACGACCCATATGTAAACTTGTTGCGCAATACAACACAAGCATTCTCTGGCGTTGTAGGCGGTTTGAATAGCCTTGAAGTGTCCCCATTCGACCAACCAATTCGCAAAGCTGACGATTTCTCTCGCCGTATTGCCCGTAATATTCAAGTTATGTTGCAAACTGAATTCGAGTTGCGTCAACCAGTGGACCCTGTAGGTGGCTCTTGGTATGTGGAAACATTGGCAGCTGAATTATGCGAAAAAATTTGGGCTGAATTCCAAACTATTGAGGCTAAAGGTGGTATAATAGCAGCCTTGAAAGAAGGCTATCCACAAGCTCAAGTTAAAGCAGTTCTTGATGAACGCTTCAAAAACCTTGCATTCCGCAAAGATGTGGCTGTAGGTAACAACATGTATGCGAATATGACTGAAGAATTGCTTGATCCAAAACCAGAAAATCAAGAAACATTGCGTCAAAAACGGGTTGCTCAAATCGAAGAGTACTTGGCGAGTGCGGAGCCAGATGCGGTTGTGAAAGCACAGGCTACCCTAGAAGCAGGTACGACAGAGCCAGGCGCTTTGATTGGCCTTATTGAACTCGGTGCATTACAAAAATTAACAATACGTCAAATCCGCAAGGCTTTAGATGCTGGCGATATTGCTTCCGAAACGATTGAATCCATTGCAGCTCATCGCTGGACTGAACAGTTTGAAGCACTTCGCATGCGCACTGAGAATTATAAACAACGTACGAAAGATAATGTGAAGGTATTCTTGGCTAACATGGGGCCAATCCCTCAACATAAACCTCGTGCGGACTTCTCCACAGGCTTCTTCGAAGTAGGGGCTTTTGAAGTTATCAAAAATGATGGCCATGAAACAACGGCTGATGCGGCGAAGGCTGCTCGTGAAAGTGGTGCTGATGTAGTTGTTATCTGTTCTACAGATGATACCTATCCAGAATTGGTACCACCACTCGCTAAGGAATTGAAAGAAACTATGCCGCATGTAACGGTTATTTTAGCAGGGGCACCTCCTAAGGACTTAGAACCTGTATACCGTGAAGCTGGCGTAGACGACTTCATTTCTGTTCGTGCAAATTGTTACGAAATCTTGAATACGTTACAAGATAAGAAAGGGATGTGAGCTCATGTTTAAAAATCCAGACTTCTCCTCTCTTGGCTTGGGATCTCAGACAGCAACATCTCGCGATGCATGGCTTGCTGAACTTCAAAAAGAAACAGGAAAAAGCTTTGAAGATTTATATAATACAACAATGGAGCAAATCCAACTAAAGCCTCTCTATACAGAGATGGATTATGAAGGGATGACACACCTTGACTATATGGCTGGTGTACCTCCATTCTTGCGTGGACCTTATTCCACAATGTATGTTACTCGTCCTTGGACAGTACGTCAGTACGCTGGTTTCTCCACGGCGGAAGAATCCAATGCATTCTATCGTCGTAACTTGGCAGCGGGCCAAAAAGGCTTGTCTATCGCCTTTGACCTTGCTACTCACCGTGGTTATGACTCCGATCATCCTCGTGTAGTAGGTGACGTTGGTAAAGCGGGTGTTGCGGTAGACTCCATCCTCGACATGGAAATTCTATTCTCCGGTATCCCTCTTGATCAAATGTCCGTATCCATGACAATGAACGGCGCCGTATTGCCAGTAATGGCGTTCTACATCTTGGCTGGTGAAGAACAAGGCGTAGATAAAAAGGTTATGGCTGGTACAATCCAAAATGATATTTTGAAAGAGTTCATGGTACGTAATACCTATATTTACCCTCCAGCTACATCCATGCGTATTATCGGTGATATCTTTGCGTATACATCCCAGTACATGCCTAAGTTCAACAGTATCTCCATTTCTGGCTACCATATGCAAGAAGCGGGCGCTACTGCAGATATCGAATTAGGTTACACATTGGCCGATGGTCTCGAATATATCCGTACCGGTGTTAATGCAGGTCTTCACGTTGACCAGTTCGCACCACGGTTGTCCTTCTTCTGGGCAATCGGCAAAAACTACTTCATGGAAGTGGCAAAAATGCGTGCGGCTCGTATGTTGTGGGCTAAGATTATCAACAGCTTCGGCTCTGAAAATCCTAAATCCATGGCACTTCGTACTCATAGCCAAACATCTGGTTGGTCTCTTACAGAACAAGATCCGTTCAACAACGTGGCTCGTACATGTATGGAAGCGATGGGTGCCGCATTAGGTCATACGCAATCTCTACATACAAATGCGCTTGATGAAGCGATCGCGTTGCCTACGGACTTCTCTGCACGTATTGCGCGTAATACTCAGCTTTACATCCAAGATGAAACTAAGGTATGTAAGGTTATCGACCCATGGGGCGGTTCCTATTATGTAGAAGCATTGACAGACGAATTGATTCGTCGCGCTTGGGGTCATATTCAAGAAATCGAATCCCTTGGCGGTATGGCGAAAGCTATCGATACAGGGCTTCCTAAGATGCGTATCGAAGAAGCTGCGGCACGTCGCCAAGCTCGTATCGACTCTGGTCGTGAAGCGATTATTGGTATCAATAAATATCGTCTAGATAAAGAAGATCCATTGGATATCCTCGACGTAGATAACACAGCTGTACGGGAAGCGCAAATTCGTCGCCTTGAACAATTGCGTGCTAACCGGGATGAAGAAAAGGTTCAATCCTGTCTTGAAGCGATTACAAAGGCTACAGAATCGGGCGAAGGCAACTTGCTTGCCCTTGCACTTGAAGCAGCTCGTGCTCGTGCGTCCTTGGGTGAAATTTCCTTTGCTGTTGAAAAGGTATGCGGCCGTCATAAAGCGGTTATTCGCTCTATTTCCGGTGTATACTCCAGTGAATTTGAAGATGACGATGTAATCAAAGAAGTACGCCAAATGGCGGATAACTTTGAAGAACTCGAAGGTCGTCGTCCTCGTATCATGATTGCGAAGATGGGCCAAGACGGTCATGACCGTGGTGCCAAAGTTATCGCTACATCCTTCGCGGACATGGGCTTTGACGTGGATATCGGACCTTTGTTCCAAACTCCAGAAGAAACAGCACAAGATGCGGTGGATAATGACGTTCATATTGTCGGATTTAGTTCTCTTGCGGCGGGGCATAAGACATTATTGCCTCAACTTGTAGAGGAACTCAACAAGCGGGGCCGTGGAGATATTTTAGTTGCCATCGGCGGCGTAATCCCTGCTCAGGACTATGAATTCCTACGCGAACATGGCGCAGTGGCTATCTTTGGCCCTGGTACAGTTTTGCCAGTAGCGGCGAAAAAATTACTAGAAACATTGACTAGTCACGTTCAAGACGAGTCTCATGACTGATAACAAACGGCCTACTCCGGATGAATTGCGCAATACACAGGACGCAACTTTCACCACTGGTGAAGGCAAAGCCCCTGAATTAGGTGTAAAAAACGCAAGCACCGAGGGTAGTACCTATCGTCCCGACTGGGTGCCAGAAGAAGCGAAAAAAGATGACACTTACGCGTGTCACGTAATGAAAGGCGTCAAGGAAATGCATGACGGCCTCTTATCCAGCTCTGCTCATCTGGCTCCAGCGGTACGTCCCGTACAGCGGCGAAAGAAATTAACTGTCGCTGATTATGTACGCGGTATCGAGCAGGGGGACCGCGTTATACTTTCACGGGCTATCACATTAGTAGAAAGTAATAATAAGGACCATTTCAAACTAGCTCAACAGGTGTTGCAAGCCGTATTGCCTCGCACGGGCAAGGCATTGCGCATCGGTATTACTGGTGTGCCTGGGGCCGGTAAAAGTACGTTTATTGAAGCCTTCGGTAACATGCTCATTGAAGCGGGTTACAAGGTTGCCGTACTGGCTGTAGACCCTACGAGCCAAGTCACAAAAGGCAGTATCTTGGGTGATAAAACGCGGATGGAAACGTTGACGAAACATCCAGAGGCTTATATTCGTCCATCGCCGGCTGGTGGTACGCTAGGCGGTGTGGCTCGTAAAAGTAGAGAAACTATGCTACTTTGCGAGGCTGCTGGGTACGATATTATTCTCGTTGAAACCGTTGGGGTTGGGCAAAGCGAAGTTACCGTGCGTTCCATGGTAGACTTCTTTATGCTCATCGTTTTAACGGGGGCAGGCGATGAATTGCAAGGCATCAAAAAAGGCGTTATGGAACTTGCTGATGCTATTGTGGTCAACAAGGCTGATGGGGATAACCTCAAACGAGCTCTCATTGCTCGTAGCGACTATGATCGGATGTTACATTACATTCGTCCAGCTACGGAAAAATGGAAGACTCAAGCCTATACATGTTCAGCTGTCACAAAGGATGGCCTCGATGAATTGTGGGATGTTATCCAAGAATTCACTGAACAAGGCAAAGAAAATGGGGTCTTCTTAAAACGCCGTCAAGAACAATCCCTCCGTTGGGTACGCGATATGATTGACGAACACTTGCACAACCTATTCTTTAATAATGTAGTCATTCAAGGTCGCATGGGCGAAGTCGAAGCTGCTGTCTTAGACGGTGAAATGAGCGAATCTCAAGCCGTTGAAGAGCTTATTGGCGTTTTCGATAAGTCTTTACAATAAGTAGATCGGTAAATACATATTGTATTGTTAAATATATATTAGATAAGCCGGCATAACTTATCTTAATACGCACTCCGTTAGCAATCGTATGTATTTCGATATAATTAAAGATGTATTTGTAAAAGGCATAGTATTAATTTCACTGTTGGATTTGGACCAATAGTAGTTGCATACTATGCCTTTTTCTATATCATAATAACTAGTTCCCATTAATTGTCTAATAAAAGATGATTAATATATAAGTTCATCTTTTTAAAATGCAAAAATCAGTGTATAATTAAGTTATATTATTTATTAATCGTTTAATGTTACGAGAGGGGCATTCAAATGAACAAAAAATTATTATTACCTGTAGGTGTAGTCGTTCTAATTATTGGTATTGCGATTCTATTATTAAATCCAGATCCAGGGGCGGCTAATTTGGAAATTGCGAGAAATGCTACAAATGCTCAAGCGGCAGCAAAGGCGATTTCTGAGAATAACCAATCTTACACATTGTGGTATACTATTGGCATGTTCTGTAGCGGTTTAGGCATTGCACTGTCAGTAGGTGGCTTCATTGTAGGCTTTATTAAAAAAGACTAATCTATTTAGGAACGCATAAAAGGCTGTACTAGAATGTATATCATTTCTAGTGCAGCCTTTTTGTATTTTAATTTTATCCTGTGGACTTTAGCTAGCTTATGTCTATCTAGCGAATTAGTCTATATTTATCTTGTAAGTCGTCCTATATCTATTTATGTTGTGGTTTTACGCTCTATATCTGTTTTCGGTGGGATAAAACGTGGTATAATTAACCCGGATAGAGCCTAAAGGTATGTGGCTTTTGGAGGTTAGTATGAGTAGTATAGCGCATTTATTTGTAGCTGGTGGATTTGTTATGTATCCGCTGGTGATTTTTTTACTGTTTACCTTGATGATTGGCATTGAACGTATCTTTCTATATCGCAAGTTTACAAAGGACTTGCGCCGTTTTAATAAGGTCTTAGAGAAGAATCAATCTTGGATTATGTTACCAAGTGTTTTAGAACGGGATACAGAGGAACTTGGTTCTTTATTTGCCCGTGCTATCCGCAATGCAAAGAATTATAATGGCTTGGAAAATCGCCTTCAAGATGTGGTGTCGTACGCTGATGAACGTTTAAAACGCGGCCTTAGTTGGCTCAGCATGGTTGTAACAATGGCTCCGTTATTGGGGTTGCTAGGGACGGTCCTCGGCATGATTCGTGCGTTTGCTGTGGTAGGCGGCGATATTGGGGCTCCGACCATTATTACAGGTGGTGTTTCTGAAGCCTTAGTGGCAACGGCTACAGGTTTGACCGTGGCCATTATTGCCCTTGGCTTTCACAGTTACTGTGCAGCAAAGGTTAATGATTCTGTGGCGACATTAGAACATGAGTGCGGCAACATCCTTGATGCGTACAACGAGGAACATGATATATGAGACGACGCACGTTAGGGGTTAAAAAAGAGCCTACCATCATGATTATTCCTATGATTGATATCGTATTTTTTTTATTAGTATTTTTCATGGTAGGCACGCTGTACATGAATACAGAGCAACAAATTCCGCTTAATTTACCATCTGCATCGACGTCTACGGCGAAATCTATCGAACCTATCACCATTACCTTAACTACAACGCACACGCTATATATCGATAATCAGGAAATCTCTTCGGATCGCTTGGCGCAAGAGGTCAAATCTATCGTTACACAAGCACCTCAACAGGCCTTTGTGATTCGTGCTTCAAAAGATGTATATTATAACGATGTTATCGAGCTTTTGGACATGCTCAAGGTGAACGGTGCTAAATATATTAGCGTCGCTACGGAACGGAAGTGATTCCATGTTTGAATCACATTATCTGAAACCTTTTATTGTATCTTTAGGCATTACCATCATGCTTATCTCTGGCATGGGGTTTTCCTTGCGTGGCATCGTTGGAACCGGTGTGGCTTATGATGCTGCAGAGGTTAGCTTTCATCTGCCTGAGGATAGTGAAAGTGATGCGGAAACTACGGCTATTGAGCCTATACCTAAGGATAAGCCACCGGTTGAACCTCCGACTCCAGAAGGGCCTGCGCCTAAGGCAGATCCTCTTGTAACGGAAAATACAGGTGATGAAAGTGCTCACAATTTAAATGCCAATAAGACTACATCTAATGCTCGTCGTGAATGGGCCGTTCCAAAGGTCATAGAATCGGAAACGACTAATAATGAACAAGCTGTAGTTACGGGTGGAAATGATTCCAAAGACGGGAAATTCTCTAAACCTGACAATGCTCCTATGGGTAAGGATATAACATCTGATCCGAATGCCAATGGAAACGGCTTTGCCGAAGCTAGTGATTTATCCTTCCTATCTGATCTTGCGTGGGGACTCCTAACACCAGGTCAACAAGCGCTTTTACAAAAGTCGGATATCAACCCCCAAGAATATTTACGAACTGTACAAGAACAGGGGAAGGGGTCAATCGTAACAGGTAAGGTTGTAGTGCGCGTTAACTTTGACGTTAATGGACATGTCATCGTAGGAGAACATACACCGCTCATCGCAGAAGATGTGCCGCAACCAGTCAAAGAGGAAGCAATACGCATTGTTAAAAGCAGTGGTTCTATTATCAATCGAAGAGGGGAACCTGTATATCTAGCGGTTCCTGTTGTATTAGGACAATAAAGAGGCATATCTTACATACATTAGTATGGGATATGCCTCTTTGTTATGGTTGTAAAAAATGATTGTATTGATTGATACTATGTATTACTATGAAATACTTGTTCTATCTGAGTCATGTTGAGTTATATTTCAAGGATTAATTATATGTATTGTATTAATTTTGATTGGTAAGTATTGTTTTCGTGGAGTTGAAGACGGCTAGATATACGATGGCGCCGCCGATGAATAATGTGACTTGCATAGGAGTGCTGAATTGATCAGCTCGCCACAATGCAAAAGCATAGAAGAACATGGTAATCAACATGATGAGAAATGCGATGATAACGCGTACATTTGTGTTTACTGCTAAGGATGTAGTAATACGCGATTTATTCGTCATTACGTAAATTAAAGATACTACGATGTCTGCCGTAAAGATGGAGAAGATAAAGTTATAATCAAACTCGCCAAAAAGGACTACCGCCAAGCCGATAAAGCTGAGCCCAAAGAATAGACGTAATAGAATACCTATAGTATTAGATTCGTTGCGCTGTGCGCGGCGTTCCTTACGATTTAAAGTTGCCATGAAAGCCTCCCCCATAGTAGAAATGTTTGTTACTATTAGTATAAAGCTCGTGTATAGATTGAGCAATTATTCGCAGTACATTTAGTCTGTATGTTTATTATATATCACAATGTATAGCTATGATATATTATAAATTAATTTATTACTATATAACTATATGAGAAATCAAAGTGAGAGATTATGATTCAAGTTATTCTTACCTATATTGTTAATGTTATTATTGTATTTGTATTTTTTCCTATTTTAGAATCTGTAGTTCAATATGTGTATCCGTTTTCATGGGACTGGCTTATAAAACCGCTACATTTAGTGGATAAGCTCGATGTATATATTATTATATCCTTTGCGTTGCCTATTATTGTGGCCATCGGATTATTTTTGCCACCTTTTAGTTGGATTGTCCATGTATTGCAAGGTGAAAGAAAACCAAATGCAGAAGAATCTGAATATATTGAACCGCTGTTTGAGGAATTATGTGCATTTAGCGGTGTAGCACGTAACTCACTGATATTGCGCATGCGTACAGATGAGGAAATTAATGCCTTTGCATCTGGATTAAATCACATTACGATTTATACAGGAGCCTTGTATTCGTTAGATAAACGGCATTTATTAGGTGTTCTTGCCCATGAATTAGGCCATTTACGGCATCGTGATACTATCTATTTAACCATTACCTATGCTATGGATCGACTAGGGCAATTAATTTTAAATCTTGTAATATATCTAAATTTTGCTTTAAATATACTGGCTATTATACCAATTGTTAATATCGTAGTACGTATTATTCAATTAATTCTTATCGTTATGATTGCAATCGTGAAATATGTACTTCTATTACCGAAGTGGATTACCTATTATTTTGATAGCCGTCGTCGAGAGTATGCTGCTGATGCCTATGCCGTTTCGATTGGTTTGGGGCGGGAGCTGCGTGATGGTCTAGTTTCATTAGGACTTGCTACTGAACAAATTGGTATTCTAGAGAATGGTGAATTATATGATTGTGAAAGTACAGGATTTTTCAGTCGCTTGTTTATTACTCATCCAAAAATGATTAAGCGAATACAACGTATCAATGAAGGGATAGAGGTATATAATCTCAAGCAAAGTCTTAAAGAAAATCGTTAAAGTGATAATTAATTTAATAAATACGAACAATAAGTAAAATTAATATAATTATCATTCGGAAAATTTAGTTCCGTTCGTTGAATGGAGCTTTCACATATGGTACAATAATCCTATAAATCTAGCTTTTATCATGCAAAGGAGATATCATGATACCACGTTATACACGAGAAGAAATGGGCCATATTTGGAGCGAACGCAACGAATTCGACACAATGTTATTGGTGGAGACCCTCGCATCTGAGGCACAAGCTGAGTTGGGCGTTATTCCTAAAGAAGCGGCGAAAACAATTCGGGAAAAGGGCAATTTCGACGTTGAGCGCATTCATGAGATCGAAAAGGAAACGAATCATGATATCATTTCCTTCGTAACAGCAGTGGGCGAATACGTAGGTCCTGAAGCGGCTAAATACATCCATCTTGGTCTTACCTCTACAGATGTGAAAGATACGGCGCTTGGGTATATGATGAAACAAGCCTGTGATATCTTAATTGATGATTTAAAGCGTTTGCACGAAGTATTGCGTCGTCGTGCAGCTGAGTTCAAATACACACCTATGATTGGCCGTACCCACGGTATCCACGGCGAACCAACTACATTCGGCTTGAAATTGGCGTTGTGGATGGCAGAGGTAGAACGTGATATTGAACGCATGGAACATGCGCGTAAAAGCGTTGCCGTTGGTAAATTGTCTGGCGCTGTTGGTACATACTCCAATATCGATCCATTCGTAGAACAATATGTGTGTGAAAAATTAGGTCTTGAACCTGTTAAAATTGCTACACAAGTGGTGCAACGTGACCGTCACGCTGAATTGTTGTCCACTATTGCTGTTGTAGGCGGCACATTGGATAAAATCGCTTTAGAAATCCGTCACTTACAACGTACAGAGGTGCGCGAAGCAGAAGAATATTTTAGCCCTAAACAAAAGGGTTCCTCTGCGATGCCTCATAAACGCAACCCTATCACATGTGAAAGAATTTGCGGTATGGCTCGCTTACTTCGTGGCTATGCACAATCTGCTTACGAAGATCAAGCATTGTGGCATGAACGCGATATTTCTCATAGCTCTGTAGAACGAGTTATCTTGCCGGATGCGACAATCTCGTTAAATTATATGTTGCACCTAACAATCCGAACCATTGATAAATTGTTGGTATACCCTGAAACTATGCTTAAAAATCTTAACCTTACAGGGGGCCTCGTATTTAGCCAAACAATTTTGACACACCTTGTAGACAAAGGTGCGGTACGTGACGAAGCATATCGTTGGGTTCAAAAACATGCTATGGAACGCTGGCTTGAAGGCAAAGATTTCGCAACAGGTTTAAAAGCTGATGAAAACATTAAGAAGTACATGACTGATGAGGAAATCGATGCATGCTTTGATCCGTATAAATTGCTAAGACATGTAGATACAATCATGGCTCGCTTTGGCCTATAATTGTAGGGTACTTCCCACATAACATATGAAAGACTAGGGTAGGTATAGACCAACAAGCCTATGGTACATGCAGTAGGTGTTGGCTATATCTACCTTTTTTGTTTTGAAAGCAATATGCCATTTTAGATAGAAGTATATTATTTTAACAGATAATTATAAATTAGTTTTCTAGCAGGCTTTTATATACTCGTCTTACATTAGGAAACCATCTATTTGTTTTAGGAGGTTATATGAAACGTATTATACGGAAGTACGGACCGCCTATTTTTCACTGTATTAATGACTTTGGTCAAGGTTCGCTGGCGGCCCTCATACCGTTTTTTATCGCTAACTTTGGCCTTAATTATTATCAATCGGCTTCCATCATTTTCTGTAATACCGTGGTGGCTTCCGTGGCACAGCCCGTATTGGGTTATGTGGCAGATCGGTGGCGCGTACCCTGGTTTATTCCCGTTGGGTTTACGGTGACTCTTGTGTCGATTAGCGCTATGGCATTGGCTACGAGTTACGAAATGATTCTTGCTTTGTCGCTCTTGGCCGGGGTAGGTGCTGCGTTATTCCATCCCGAGGCGGCTCTTCTTGTAAATCGTACGCAATCTCATGAAATCGGTAACGCCATGGGCCGCTTTGCAGTCGGCGGCAGTGCGGGCTTTGCGTTGGGACCCTTTATTGCTGGTGGTGTTTACGTCTTTGGGGGACAATTCCTTTGGGTATTTACGCTTATCGCTCTACTTGGTGTATTGTTATATCTTTATGCCTTTATGGGTGAGGGTGAAGCTGATACCGATGATACTGATATTGCTGATTCTGCTGATACTGGTAACCGTGAAAGCCGTGCTAAGGTTCTTAGTACCGGTACAAATGATTGGGTGAGTTTCGGTAAGTTATTTTTTGTGATTGCTTCTCGATCTATACTCTTCTCTGTATTGGCTATCTTTATTCCTATTTTGTATATTACTGTTATTAATGGTGAAGCCGGTGCATCTAGTTTGGCCCTTACTGCGTACTTCACGATGGGGGCAGTCCTTACCTATATGGGTGGTGCCTTATCTGACCGTTTGGGCTTCCTAAAAACCGTGCGCTTAGGGTATCTTATCTTCTTGCCATCTGTACTTGTATTTATCTTTGTACCTAATATATGGGGCTTCTTTGGTGCTATGATACCGATGGCTTTTGGTGTATTCTCACAATACGGACCAATTACGGTACTAGGTCAAAAATACCTTGCAAAAAATGCAGGCTTTGCATCAGGTATTACGCTAGGTCTTGGGATTACCTTAGGGGGCCTTGTGGCACCTTATGTAGGACATCTAGCAGATATCTATGACGTACAAACGGCATTGATGACCTTGATACCGGTAGGTGTTATAGGCTTATTGATGAGTTTTTGGTTAAAAGAACCAAAATGACATCTCTGTAATAGAGTAATAGAGCCATATTAAAGACGTGATGGCAACCCATCCTTAAAAACTTTACAGAAAATAGCGCATGCATTTGGAAAGAAACTAAAGATTGAATTTGTATAAATACTTTCACAGAATCCGAACATTGTTGTATAATGATATTGAATTATTTAGACTTTCATATGGAGGATATAGATATGGCAACTAGTATGGTTATCGGCACTCAATGGGGTGACGAGGGGAAAGGTAAAATTGTTGACTGGATCGCAGAACGTGCGGATGTTGTGGTGCGCAGTCAAGGTGGTAATAACGCGGGTCATACTGTTGTAGTTGATGATAAAGCGTTTGCACTTCGCCTTTTACCAAGTGGTATCTTATACGATAACAAACAAAATATCGTGGGTACTGGTGTTGTTATCGACCCTAAAGTTCTGCTACAAGAAATTGAAGGTCTTGAAAAGCAAGGCAGATCTGCTAAATCCCTTCAAGTTTCCAATCGTGCACATGTAATCATGCCATACCATATCGCTCTAGATACTGCGGAAGAAGCATCTAAAGGGGATGCTAAAATCGGTACTACTAAAAATGGTATTGGTCCTTGCTACGCTGATAAAATCAATCGTATTGGTATCCGTATCTGCGATTTGTATGATATGGAAACATTTAAACAAAAATTAGCGTACAATGTAGAGTTCAAAAATAAAATGCTTACTAAGGTATACGATGCTGAACCTGTTAGCTACGATGAAATCTTAGCGGATTACATCAAATACGCTGAAGCCTTGAAACCTTATGTAACAGATACTAATGCGGCTGTTCTTAAAGCTGTAAAAGAGGATAAAAAGGTATTGTTCGAAGGTGCTCAAGCTACTATGCTCGACCTTGATCATGGTACTTATCCATTTGTAACATCCTCTCATCCAATCGCAGGTGGCGCTTCCACAGGCGCTGGTGTGGGGCCTAACTACTTGAAAAACATCTTTGGCGTTGTAAAAGCGTATGCAACACGTGTTGGTGCAGGTCCATTCCCTACAGAGCTTCTTAACGAAACTGGGGATAATCTCCGTGAACTTGGTCATGAGTTCGGTACTGTAACGGGTCGTCCTCGTCGTTGTGGTTGGTTAGACCTCATGGTTGTAAAATACGCAGCAGGTCTTAATAGCCTTGATTACTTAGCTATTACACGGTTGGATATTCTTGATACCTTTAAAGAATTGAAGATCTGCGTAGGTTACAAATTGAATGGTAAAGACGTAGAAGGGTTTCCAGCTAACTTAAAAGATCTTGAAGCCTGCGAAGCAGTTTACGAAACATTGCCAGGTTGGGAAACAGATATTTCTGGTATCCGTGAATATGATAAATTGCCTGAAAATGCTCGTAAATATGTAGAACGTATTGCAGAAGTAACAGGCGTGCCTTTAGGCATTGTATCTGTTGGTCCTAACCGCAGCCAAACTATCGATCTAGTAAATGTATTCTAAGCTATACTAATTTGATATAATAGAAAATTTGCATTTGGTAGCATTGATAGAGTGTTATATATTTTAACATTTTTTGCTATGCAATCGATTTATAGAATTATACAGATTAGACCCCTCACAGAGGGGTCTTTTGTATTGAATGGATGCAGAATACAAACGTGGATCCTTATATCTAATCCTTTAGGTTGCTACAGTAGTGCGGTATATCGAAGTATGCTTTATAGTTATTAAAGCGTGAGCATATCGAGAAATATATAACGAATAATAGAGTGCAATTGTTATATATACAGAAAAATGTATATTCAAATAAACCTATCAAATGAAAAATTGTTTAAAATATTCATTTTATACAAATAGCTACGTGCTTAAATTAGTTTATAATTAGGCGAAATTTACTTATCTATAATTTTTTTGTATTCATAATAAATTATTAAGATACAAATATAAAGAAAAAAATAGATTTACATTAAGAAATAGTATATAATAGTACCAAGAAGTAGATTGATATTTTTTGATAAGGATCTGAGGAGTTAAAGATATGGTTGAAGTTTCTTACGAACGTTTAGCGACGATTTTTAAGGCATTAAGCGATGAAACAAGATTACACATCATCGATATGTTGTCTTGCAATGAATTATGTGCAGCCGATATTTTAGCGAGCTTCAATTTGTCTCAATCTACGTTGAGTTACCACATGAAAATCTTAATTGATGCAGGTGTAGTTAACTCTCAACGTAATGGTTTATGGACGCGTTACTCCATTAATGAAGCTACATTTGCAGATATTTTAGATATTCTCCCTCAATTATACAAAACTAAAGATGAGTGCATTTGCGCGCAAATTAAATACTGCCGCATTTCTGAGCACGAAAAAGAAGCGTAACAATGAGACGTTGGATTATGCATGTTGATATGGATGCATTCTTCGCGTCCATAGAACAACTGGATCATCCAGAGTATAAAGGCCACCCCGTAATCGTGGGTGGTCTTTCTTCACGTGGTGTCGTAGCTACCTGTTCCTATGAGGCCCGAAAATTTGGTGTTCACTCTGCGATGCCAATATCGAGGGCTAAGAAACTCTGTCCTGATGGGATTTATGTATATCCTCGAATGGATCGCTATAAAGAGGTGTCGAACCAAATTTTTTCCATTATGAAAGAATTTACCCCTTATATTGAGCCTTTATCTATTGATGAAGCCTTTCTTGAAGTGAGCGGCATGTCCACCATGTATAGCGGCCCCAAAGCGCTAGGACGAGCCATTAAAGATCGTGTATTCGAGAAAACAGGACTTATTATTTCTGCAGGCTTAGCACCCAATAAATTTCTTGCTAAATTGGCCTCTGATTTAGATAAACCTGATGGTCTTGTGGTCATCCCATACGGTCGTGAAAGAAAGGTGCTGGCTCCTTTGCCTATTAAACGTATTTGGGGTGTTGGTCCTCGGACAGAGAAAATTTTGAAAGCCGGTGGCTTTCACCTGATGCGTCATATTCAGTCTTTGCCTGATGAAAGTAGTTTAATTCCTCTCGTGGGTAATCAGGCAAAGCGCATATGGGAACTGGCGAATGGTATCGACGATAGACCTGTTGAAACAGATCGCAAGATACAATCAATTGGAGCTGAGGAAACTTACGAAGAAGACCTCACCGATGGCCGTGCTATTGAATTAGAATTTAGGTACTTTGCAAACCGTCTATCGAAACGGCTTCGGAGGCGTAACCTTCATGGACATACTGTATCTATCAAGGTTCGGTATGATGATTTTACGACCGTATCACGGCAGAAGCGGCTAGATACACCGTCAGACCAGGAACATGTATTTTTCGAAACAGCATTGATTCTGTGGAATAAATTGGTGCAGGATAAGACGAGTAAGCGGCCTAAAGAGTCTAAGAAAGATACGGAACCGTTAGGGGCCACTACAAAGGTAAAGTCTAGGAATTTTAAATGTAGTAGTTCTAAAGGGATTACCTGTATGGATCCGCCTGGCCCTATACGATTATTAGGTCTCACTGTGAGTGGCCTCGATGAGGAGGTTCCTATGCAGGATAGTCTCTTTGATTCTCTACAGGATGAAACAGAGGACAAGCTTGCTAGCGTGTTAGATTCGTTAGAGTCTAAATTTGGTGAGACTGCTGTTATGAGTGGCGCATTATGGCAACGCTTTCACGGAGACAATGGAATACGCAGAAAACGGTCAGAGTTGAAAGCGGCCGTGGATGCACAGACTGCTCAAGAGGATGGAGCATCTACTAAAGTTGATGCAGGCTCGACTAAAAAGGCTGATCGGTCTACAGTTACAGATATACACCCATCTATTGAAGAACCTAAAAAGATCCTCAAAAAGGACTTATAAAGTTTATATTGAATACTTTCACTAATATAATTGTTCATGTTACAATATGGGTGTAGTGTTAATAAATTACCGCAAGAGAGGTATAGATATGAGTTTATTTCGTGTGGCCATCCATTATGGCGTAAACAGTAATGGTTTCTTGTCCTATGACACAGAAACAAAAACAGTGTCCGTAGATTTACCTGAACAAGAGTGGGTTGATAAGGTAATCGCTTACTTGAATAATGAACATGCTATTGAGCATGCTACAGGTCTTGATACGTATGAACGGTTAACCGTAAAACCATTAGAATCTTTGGATAATCTTAAGTTAGCTTTAACACGCATGTGGGAAGCTATCGACGTACAAGTTGACTGGAGTCGTCCGGCATAAATTGAATGAAAACACCTTGTGATCTACAAGTTAGTAGAAACAAGGTGTTTTTTGTTTTGCGTATTTTTGTAGGTATATCTTAATAGGTTTTAAATATATAGCATTGAAATTCTCATTTTAAAATTATAAATGATATCGTGTATACAAGATTTGTAAAAGTTTAGGGTTGTTATGTTAAAAAATTTGTGATATTCTAATTACATATTAATGGATAATAATTATCCATTAATAATTTTTATCGTAATTAAGATGTATGATTTAAAAATTATGTAAAGTAAATTACTTTCATTTTGATCTCTAAGTAGGAGTTTGTAACATGAATAATGAAAAGAAACTAACAACAGCCTTTGGTGCTCCCGTACCAGATAATCGCAACTCTGCTACAGCAGGTAAACGTGGTCCTGTATTGATGCAAGATGTTTGGCTCATGGAGAAATTAGCTCATTTTGAGCGCGAAGTGATTCCTGAACGCCGTATGCATGCTAAAGGATCCGGTGCATTTGGTACTTTCACAGTAACCAATGACATTACAAAATATACGAAAGCAAAAATTTTCTCTGAAGTAGGCAAGCAAACGCCGTTATTCGTGCGTTTCTCCACCGTTGCCGGTGAGCGCGGTGCGGCCGATGCAGAACGCGACATTCGTGGCTTTGCCGTAAAATTTTATACGGAAGAAGGAAACTGGGACCTCGTAGGTAACAATACACCGGTATTCTTTATCCGCGATCCATTGCAATTCCCTGATTTGAACCGCGCTGTAAAACGGAATCCGAAAACAAATCTTCGCGATGCGACAGCAAACTGGGATTTCTGGACTAGCTTGCCAGAGGCAATCCACCAAGTAACAATCGTCATGAGTGACCGTGGTATTCCTAAATCCTACCGCACAATGCATGGTTTCGGCAGTCATACATACAGTCTTATTAACGAAAACGATGAGCGCGTATGGGTTAAATTCCATTGGGTTTGCCAACAGCCGATTGAAAATCTTTCCGATGCTGAGGCGGCTAATGTGGTAGCTAGTGACCGTGAAAGTCACCAACGTGACCTCTTTGAGGCTATTGAAAAAGGCGATTTCCCTAAATGGAAATTATGCATCCAAGTGATGACGGAAGAACAAGCTAACAATATGCCATACAATCCATTCGATTTAACAAAAGTATGGTATCATGACGAATTCCCATTGATTGAAGTTGGTGTGATGGAACTTAATCGCAACCCAGAAAATTATTTCCAAGATGTAGAACAAGCTGCATTTGCACCAACAACTATCGTTCCTGGTATCTCTTTCTCTCCTGACAGAATGCTACAAGGTCGTTTGTTCTCCTATGCGGATGCGCAACGCTATCGTCTAGGGGCAAATTATTATCAAATCCCTGTTAATGCCGCTAAATGCCCTGTAAATATCTATCACCGAGATGGGCAAGGTCGTATAGATGGTAATCATGGTTCTACAATTGGCTATGCACCAAATAGCTTTGGTGAATGGGCTGAACAACCAGAATTCAAAAATCCTCCTCTCGATGTATCTGGTCCAGCTTACCAATACGACTTTTATGAAGACGACTCTGACTTCTTTACACAACCAGGTAAATTGTTCCGCCTCATGAGCCCTGAACAACAACAAGTTTTATTTGATAACACCGCAGCGGCTATGAATGGCGTACCTGATTTTATCAAAGAACGTCATGCAAAACATTGTTACCAATGCGATCCAGCTTATGGTGAAGGCGTTGCTAAAGCCTTGGGTATGAACATCGATTTTAGCGATGTAAAATAAGACTAACGATACTATTTAAACAATATTAAAATAGTTTATCTAAACAATACTAACGATTGAAAAGAACTTTCTTAACTAATAACACTTTCACATTTATACAAAATACTAATCTATAAAAATCTAAATTCACACAAAATTTTTATACACTGATACCAATTATCTTATAAACACAAACAAATAAACCCCTTGAAAGAGCCTTTGCTAATCATATCTAAACTAAATGTTATTAAAGATATGTAGCAAAGGCTCTTTTATTGTGTTAGTAATATACAAATTTTAAAAGGATTTTAGTATAACTATGTAGAATTATATGATGTGTTGAATTTGCACGAAATGTTACATGTGAATAGGAGGCAGTTATGAAATCTAGTAGTTTGGCATGGTATGTGATGGTGGCTTGCATGGGAGGAAGCCTTTGTGTTGGATCTGTAGTACAGGCGAATTCTCCAGCAACGGTGAAAGCAAATAGCTTTGTTCCCGTAGCTATTGTAACGCAGGCTCAATCAGCTAAGGCGGTTACAACAGCTAAGAATGATGGAGTTAGTGCTACAGCAAATCATACAGTAACTAATAATGCAGTAGCTAATAATGTAGTAGCTAATGATGTGGTGGCACAGGAAGCCCTCAAGCAAAAACAACAGTACCAAGCCGAAACTGAAACGATGGGCTTGCTATGGATGCGCACCTCTGCAGAGTACAGAGCGTTGGCGTATCAAGGGTACAATGTGGCAATGAATGCCGTTAAGATGGCCGTTACTGATCCATCTCATCAAAGAAAACCTTTAGCTATCGTTCTTGATGCGGACGAAACTGTAGTGGATAATACCAAGTTGATGGGTGAAAGTATAGCAAACGGTAATGGTCGTTTTGATGCTCCTTGGTGGCGTCAAGCCGTGCATCAAGGAAAATCGCAAGCCATGCCTGGAGCCGTTGAATTTTTAAATGAAGTTCATAAACAAGGGGTAGAAATCTTCTATGTTTCAAATCGCTACGCACCTGTAAACCTTGACGTAACGATACAGAATTTTAAAGAACTAGGATTCCTATCTGTCGATAAAGACCATGTACTACTATTCGAAAAAGACTCTGATAAACAACCTCGCTTTGATATGATTGCTAAAAAATATTATGTCGTTGTATACATGGGCGATAACGCTGGTGATTTCCCTATTGGCACAAAAGGTAAGACCTTAGCTGAAAGAAATGCTATCATCGATGCTCATAAAGAGGACTTTGGTACTACCTTTGTAGTGTTTCCAAACCCTGCCTACGGATCTTGGGTAAGTTCGTTAGCGAAAGGCTACCAAAATCTAAGCCCAGAAGAACAAAAACAAGTGAATAACCAATACCTACAACAATAAGGACGCCTTGCGTATACTTTATTAAAAACGATATAATAAAGTATACATGCGTCTATAGCTCAGTTGGATAGAGCGGCAGTTTCCTAAACTGCGTGTCACTGGTTCGATTCCGGTTAGGCGCACCATAGATTAATACTGGCTTATAAGTTGATTAGAATTTTCTCTTATTATAGAAATAAGCCAATTAATAAGCCAGTTTTCATTAGTTTATAGATAGATAAACTATGTTAGTAGGTAAAATTATCTTTCGATTAAGTGAAAAACATGATTCCATATACAGATGATATAATTAATACAGTAAATAAATTATTGCCACAAGATGAAAGTGCTTGGGAGTTGGTTGGATTTATAAATAAAGAAAAAAATATATATACCTTTGGAAATGATTCGAAGATTATAGGTAGATTATTTGAAGTCATAATATTTGATACTTTAAATAAAGTTGCTAATGAGCTTGGTTATATATTAAAAGAGTCAGAAATGCAAACAGTTTATCCTGATTTTTATTTTATAAAGCCAGATGGAAGAAAGATAGCTATAGACGTTAAGACTACTTATAGAAGAAGTAACAATTCTCGCTATGGCTTTACTGGTGGAAGTTTTACTAGTTTTATGCGGAATGGTACTAAAAATATAGTTGGAAATTATTCTGATTATGATCAACACTATATCTTGGGCGTGGTATATACAAGAGAAAGCAATCCAACTACAGGTCATATAAATTTTAACAAAATATCAGATATAATACCTGCTTATAAAAATATAGAAGTATTTATTCAAGAGAAGTATAGAATATGTGGGGATAAGAAGGGGAGTGGGAACACTGATAATATTGGTACAATTAAGGCCAATTCTATAGAACCTTTTGTATATGGTGCAGGCCCCTTTTCTGTGCTAGGTGAGGAGGTTTTCCACGATTACTGGGTTAATCATCCTAAGTATACAGATAGTCCTGAAAAAGCAAATTCTTTATTTAATGATTTAGCATCATATATTGAATGGGTAAGGAAAAGCGATTCTGATAGAGCCGATGAATTAAATAGATTGTATGATCTATATAAGGATGAATATAATAATATATGGGGAAAAAAATAGAGCTATTTTTTAGCTCTATTTTTTATGTATCAAATAATGAGATTTCTATATTATCGTCTGGAATATTTTCAAAATTTAAGTTTTCGGGGCTTATTACAAGTGCTTCTATCATTTTATTCCTATTTAGTTCTTTACCACCTAAATGATAGAAATGCTCTGTCGTGAGTATTTTGCCTTTATTCCAAATCTCCATGTGAGTATTTTTTCTATACTGATTTTCATACCACATACTAAATGCAAACCCTGCTTTTCCGTTTTGGGTTAGAGTTGCCAATAGAATTGCATTTTCTTTGCTCCAAGAATCATAGTATCCATCATATCTATCGATATATGGTGGATCTAAGTATACAAAGTCACCTGATTTCATCATGTTAAAAGCTTCAGTAAATGGCATACATAAGAATTGCCAATCTTTATTATAGATAGTTTTTTCTACCCATTTGACTTGATTAACAATCTTTGTTATTAAAGCTTTTTTAAAACGATCTGGTTTACGTCCGAAAGGGACATTGTAGGCACCTTTGTTATTAAATCGAATCATGCCATTAAAGTTAGATCTTTGGAGAAATAGAAAATCTAGCGAACTATGGCTAGTATTAAATCTATCTCTAACAGTATAATAATATGAATTTTTATCTGGGGGCGTATTCTTTAATTTAATAGCTTCTTCTTCTAGAAATTCTCTTACTATTTTGGAAGTTATAATTCTATTCTGTATATCTTTGTAAAATTGTATAATATACGGATTTGTATCACTGAAAATAGCTTTGGTTGGGTTTAAATTAAAACCAACAACTCCTGAACCCATGAAGGGTTCAAAATATGTTCCGTTTCCATTCCATTTAATTGACTTAGCAATAAATGGTACTAGCTTTGTTTTTATGCCTTGTATTTTGATAGGTGGAATCTTAGGTGTAGAAATTTTTTTTGGTAACAATTGGTTAGCTCCTTAAGTATGAATGTCAATATTTCTAATATATCATAGATTATATACATATTGAAACTAGCTTGAGTGGAACTTTATTAATTAATGATTTTATTATAGATTTAATTTATCTAATGCAGTAATAGCGACAGCCTGATCAGCAAGTGCTACATGAGAGTAAATGTCTAAAGTAACATTAATACTAGAATGGCCTAAACGTTCTTGAACGATTTTAGGATTTACACCTGATAGAAGTAAAAGTGTGGCATGGGTATGTCTTAAATCATGAAATCTAACACGTCTATCTATTCCTGCTCGTTGTAGTAGTTGCTTGAATAACCTAGAGCTATAATGACGAGCGTGAAAGCCTTTACCAAGTAGTCCACCTATAATTCTATAATCATTTTCATAGAGATCTTCTAGCTCTTTCTTATAAGTGTTTTGAATCTTTTTGTGTTCTTTTAAAGCTGATATAAGACGTTGGCTTATTTGTATTTTCCTTCCGATTCCAGTATTAGGTGAGGTTATATTTTGCTCTTTAACTTCTGATTTTGACCGCTGAACAGTAATATAAGAATCAATTACTATATCGCTCCAACGAAGGGCCATAATTTCTCCTAAACGCATTCCTGTTTCAAGTGCAATATAGATACCTATATATAAATCTGCGGAGACCATTATCTTATGTGCGTTTTTAATTGTTTTGGCTTCCGCTAGCTCTTGTTGCGCTTGATTGATTAATGTTTGTGCTTCGTATTGAGAGAGAGGTTGTATCTCTGCTTTAGTTTGTTTGGGAGATTTAGTTAATCTCACAGGGTTTTTGTTAGTTAATCTTAGTTTTAAGGCAGTATCAATACAGTTAGCGAAATATCTGCGTTGATTTCGAACGGTAAAAGGAGATAATCCAGTATGGTTTCGTCCGCCATGGGTTAACTGTTTATTGAAATAGTTTTGAAGTTGTGTTGATTCTAATTGATCTAGTCGGTGCTTAGTAAAGGCTTGTCTGATAGGAGCTAGGCACACTTTATAGATTTTATATGTAGCAGGTCTGACCGCATTTTTTACATAAGTTTCTAACCATTCATCAATCCATTCACTAACCAGTGGGTTTTTAGTCAGTTTATTATCCTTAGATAGGCTAGCTTTCTTCCATTCTTTTGCTTTATGTTTTGCTTCTGCAGCAGTAGATCCATAAATATGTTTACGTTTTTTTATACCTAGTGAATCCTCATAGGTTAGTCTGACAACATAGTGATTGCGCTTTTTATCGTGAAAGATACTACCTTCACCATTACTACGACGTTTCATAGAGTATTTTTACCCTTGATTTCTATATTATATAGATAGCGTTGAAAATCATCCTGTTTTATTAGAATGCGACGACCTACTCGAGTTGTTGGAATCTCTTTACGATTAATTGCATTTACAATCGCTGTACGAGATACATTTAGATAACTTGCTATATCATTTATGGTGAGCCAGTTTTTATTCATCTTAATTCTCCTTTTTTAAGGTGTTAAAGGTATATACCCATTTATTATTAAGGTTTGCAGAGGATTATTTTCGCTGATTGTGTGCTTTTTGAGTTTCAACATATGTGGTTTGATTATCAGCATCAAACCAGTACTTCGTTTCTCCTTTATAAAGGGTGTGTATCATATTTATTTGTGTATATAACTCCTCTAAATGATTATTTAGTTTGTAATTATAATAGAATTGGAAGATAAGCATAGCGCTAAGAATAACTACTAATAACTTTTTTCCAAAACTCCAAAATTCAAGCGTTTCACGACCTTTATTTAGCATCTTTTCATAGTTTTCGATTGTTTTATCTAATCGATCACATTGTCCTTTACTATAAGCTATACCTGCCTCTTCAATATTTTGGAAAATCCGTTTTAAGTCAGCTGTGGTGCGTTCATGTGCTGAATTAGCTGCATTATCTATACGTTTATCTAAGTCTTTTATAGATCCGATAACATTACTGGTTATAGATTCAAATTTATTTGTTGATATATTAATTGTCTTCTCAAGAGACTCCATTAATTCACTTTCTTCTCTAATTTTTTTCTGGAGCAATTCTCCTAAAAAAATGACATCAGTACTTAATTGGAGGTTTTCTTTTTTTATATTATATAAACGTTTTGCAATTTCCTCTTCTTCTGTAAGTGGGGAATCTATTGAAATAGACTCTTTCTTTGGAGTGGAATAGCTACCTAATGAAAAACCACCTCTACTTCGACCATCATATTCTAACTCTTTACGACGCTTTTTATTTAGTATATTCATAATTACCTCCCTAATGACATAGAGCGTGTTCGTGCTAGTTTTCTTGTACGCTCTCTATCTAATGTTTTAGATTGCTCTAGTTCCAATGTTTTGGTTGCTATTTGTTGGGTATAGTTTTCTTTATTGATTCGAAAAATAGCTTGCATAGTATCTTTAGAAGAAAGATTATTTAATGTAAATGTTTTAGCTAAATTAGTATTACGCACTTTTTTTAAGGGGTCATTGATATAGGCGAATGTTATATGTTTGCGTGTATTGGACCAATTACAAGTTAATCCACATTCATTGCAACGCAATATAAAATCTGTCTTATTCTTTGCGTGTTCTAAAGCTGTATAAACCTTTTCTGCGATATCCGCTTTCCAAGATTTACCATGTTCAATTAGTTTATGTTCTATAATGTTATGTGTAACGACATGTCCTTGTTCATATTGTTTACGACCAATACTTAAAGTGGTATCTAAGCCTAGCTCATGTGCTTTTAATTGGACCTTTTCCATGATGTCATGCATCCCTTTTCGTCCGGCTATTTGTAGTTTATTACCAGTTTCAAGATTTACCGAGTTGATAACTATATGAACATGCAAATGTTCTGTATCATTATGCATCCCTAGCCAGATTTGATTGTCCGGAAATATTTTTTTTGTAATCTCTATTGACTTCTGGAATAATTCCTTAGGTGTAAATTTGGTTTCCTCTGCCGGCGAAAAGGCGAGTACCATATGATGAGCTTTACGCCCACCGTATTTTTGAAAGGTATCCCTAATAAGTTCAAAGTCGTGAATTGCATCTTTATAGTAAGGACTACAATTAATACCATCAGAAAATATAATACGGGTGTTAGTAGTGCCTTTTTCGTACTGTACGTACTTTATAGATCCCGCTGCGCTACTACTTCCTTTGCCTGCGCTAATAATTGCCATAAATCCTTTAGCTCCTGTTCGTATTCTACGGTTAAAATAGGACTTTTATAGTTACGTGTTATCATCCAATGGCGAATGGTATTGTAGTGTCGTTGTAGTCCTAATAAAGGCCGTAAAATTGCTTGTGTATCTATTTCATAGATTGTGATTTTGCCTTTTAGTATAGTTGTAAGTATAAATGCTGAAATCGTCATTCCAGTACGATTTGCCAATTCGTTAATAATAAGCCATTCATCATCTGTTAATCATATGTTTAGGCGGCGTGTTTTTCTTTGATTGTTCATTGTTAAATCCTCTTATGGGGTGCAGGGGACTCCCGCCCGTCGGAGACGAACCAAGCTACTTTACGTATAATGCATAAGCATTGTATGTACAAGTAGTATGGTTCGTACCGATGCAATCATATTAATACTCTGAATTTTGAGTACGCTGTAACAGTGTTTCAAGTTCCTTAATCGTGGTTATATTGTATGTTTTCTCTAAGTAGATAGCGATATGATTGCGTCGGGCTTGTAGGCGAGCATCTTTCTTCTCTTGTAGTTTGTTTAAACGCTCATTTGCAAGCCTTATTTTTTTGTCTAACTCTTCATCACTTATTCTTTTCATGGGTATAGTCCTTTTTTATGGTCATTAATGTTTTCTGTAATAGAGGTTGATTAAATATCAATAAATCGTTTATATCTTTGATATTTTCCGGAAGTGGTTCTTTAAAAAGATTCCATAAATTTATAGGTGGTGATAATCCTACTTTTGAGGAAATTATTTTGGCTAGAGTAAATGCATTTGAACCAGCTTCGTCTAGATCAAGTGCTAAAATAATTGTGGCTGAATTGTTTTTAAGAAATTCTTCATAAAAGTGTTTAAGTTTTGTAACGCCTCCTAGAGCAATTACATTGGGGTAATCACAAGCTAGAAGGGATAAAGCATCAATTTCTCCTTCGGTAATGATGAATGGTAGTGAGTTGTAAAATCTATTAGCAAAAAAGTAATCTCTTAAATCATAAGAACGATTATATTTAGGTTTTCTGTCATTATTAAATCTTTGGATAAAGCCCTTATCTCCAACTGGTATGATGTATGCATCTAGTGCTTCATCATAGTCAAGACTATATTCTTCGACAATATGTGATGGAATAGAACGTAATGACCATTTATCATCTATTAATACTTTATTAGTGGTGCATAAATCTATGTATTCTAAAATTTGTTGGTTATCAACCTTTTTGTGTTGATAGTATTCATAGTGGGCTGATGGAATAGGATTGTTTGGATCTAGATGAAAATAATTACAAATATAAAAGTATTGATTTACAAAGCCCTGTATATGATCTACAAGTTCGACTAGATTAAATAAATCTAGTACTAGACCACATACCTGACATTTTAATCTTAGTTTTCCATCCCTCCTCCCTTTATACAAACACATGGAAGGATTATTATCTGTATGATTTGGATTTAAACAGTGATATTTATAGCGGGTAGTGGTTGTTAAATTTTTTGATTTTAAGTAATCAGGTAAATATGTTTGTACAATTTTAATATGATTAGGTTCAATTGGGTATAGGTTTGTATTCATATATATGGCTTCTCTATGGTTGAAGATAAGTGGTATCTATCCACTAGTGATAGCGGGAAAAGCCTCTGCACATACTAAAAAAGGGTACACAAAATAACCCTGGCAGATTATTAAAATCTGATAGGGAATTGCGCACCCAAAAATGCGTAAAGTTTAATATAAACCTTGCGCATTAGACAGCTGTTATATATACTAATAGTGCAAGGATTTTTCTTTGAACGGGAAATACTTAGCGAAGCTCATAATGGTTGCCGCCATTATGGGCTTTTTTTATACATATTTTTGCTTTAGGGTTTCTGTATTAATAAGGACTTTTTTGCCAATCTTTATTGCAGGTAATTCACCTGCAGTAATCAGACGATATAGTGAAGAAACAGAGATTTTTCCTTCAAAGAAAATTTGTGAAGTTTCTTTGACTGTTAGAAATCGTTTGTCCATATGAGTACCTTTCTTTATGATAATAAATTTATGTTATAATTGAATTAAAACTTTAATCTGACTAAAAGTTTCTGTGAATATATAAAATTTTGTTTGTATTAAAAATAATATTTTGATTTAATCAAAATATTAAGTTAATAATACATAAAATAATAAGAAAGGTCAATACTTTTATATGAAATTAAATATACTAGAGAAAATTTCGGGAAAATCAAAGACCTTAGAATATAGTAACTTCCATTTTGGTGAGCGCCTTAAAAGTCTAAGAAGAAAATATAAGTTAAGCCAAGCTGATTTTGGTAAAAAGGTAGGTTTGACATTAGGTCAAGTATCTTCTTATGAGCGAGAAGCCTCTCAACCTACATTAGAAACAATTCTTAAGATAGCTCACTTTTTTAATTGTGCTTTGGAAGAATTAACGGATATCCCAATTCGGCACGATTTTTACTTTAATTGGATGTTAGATCAAAGTACACATAAACTTAGTTTTCAATATGATTATTCTAATAAAGTAGAATTCGATGCTAGAGCGGGATTGATTGGGATTACACAAAATGAATATTTAACATACGGTATTCAATCTGGTATTGGACCTGATGATTTAGCACTAGTTGGAGCTAATTTTCTTTTATTAGAATCACATAATAATAATGTTATACAGAAACATTTTGAAAGAATAGCGAATACTTTGGAGTCAATTCCTAGTGAAGATATTTTGTTAGGTTATTCAACTAAAGAATCTTTTTCACATAAAGTTGTACCTAAAGATGAAAATTTACGTATAGATGGATATCCACTATTAATCAGCTTGTATATGGCATTAGAAAAAAAATCATGGTTAGGTCATCCTGCTTGTTGGCCGACGAGAGGACCTAATATATTAGCTTTAAAATTATCTAGTGGCAAAATTATACGATTACATATTTCTAGTTTAGCTACGGGGTGTCAATTATATGCAAGCTATTCAGTTGAGTTAGAAAAAAGAATCAATAGTTGGCTTGAGTTAGATAAAAAGGAAGCTCAATCTTTAGCAATTGAATATGCACTTGAATGGAATGAGGCAAAAACAAAAAAAGAGATTGAATTTGAAGAAAAACTTATATCTGAAGGAAAGTCAATTAAATGAGGAAAAATTAGGGAAGGGTAATATTAGTATGGATTCTATTTAAGCAAATAGATTGTGGGGCGTAATTATATTATCGATATAAAGTAAAAAATAGCTATGTTTTATAAAGTTGGGCTTGAAGAAAATTTAATAGATTGAATTGAGATAATATAAAAATAGGTTTGGGTGAGGTAGTATATGAAAATAAATGAGTGCTCCAAGAGTGCAATTAAGCAGTTTGAACATATAAAAAAAATTTCTTTAGTTGATACTAATGATGAATTAGGACATATTGAATTATTTATATTCCCTATTAAATCGAAAGATTTTGATTATAGTACAGTTAGCGAGTGTTTATTACCCTCTGTTCCAGAATTCACACTATCTGCACATACGCAGGCGTTATATGCTAAAAGTCCAATGAAACTAAGCCAAGTTGCACGTGAAAAGTTTAAAGATGCGCTTAAAAATAAAGGGGAATTAGGTGAGTTTTTATTATTTTGCTTTTTAGAAGGCCATTTAGATGCACCTCAAATTATCGCTAAGTATGAATTAAAAACAGCCCAAAATATGCCTGTTCATGGATCCGATGGAATCCATATTAAACAAAATGAAAATAGTTATTACCATTTAATTTTTGGTGAGTCTAAAACTTATGCTACATTGAAATCTGCCATAACAGATGCTTTTAACTCTATAAACGAGTTTATGTTAGAGATTAATCAAACTGGTGATAGAAAGAGCGGGATAAATTTTGAGCGAGGATTATTGTCTCAACATATTGAGCATAGTGTCTTTGAAGATGATGATAAGAAAATTTTGGAGGCTTTAATTTATCCAGCTGCTAAATCAAGTGAGATTTCTATAGATGATGCATTTGGGGTTTTCATTGGTTATGAGATTCAGATAAAGCCAGAGCTGAAGGCTTTATCTCATAAAGAATTTGAAATGGCTATAAAAAAAATGATTATGGATCAAGTCAAGGATATAAAAGGGTATATTCTTGATAAAATTAAAAAATATGGGCTAGAAGGATATCCATTTTATTTTTATTTATTACCATTTACTAATATAGATCTTAATAGAACACAAATATTACAGGATGTGCTTAAATAATGAATGCATTACAATATTTAGCTGATAAAGCGGGTAACGATGAATACTTATCTTTATTATTATATGAATTAGAGGTAGATTATAGTCATTATATAGTGAATGACCTGAATCATATAAAACTGATTACATCTTTAAAATTAGGACATCTTTTGCGATTTGCAGATATATTATGTCGTTCAATGAATAGTGAACATAGGAATCTTTCATTAAAAATAATTAGTTTACTTTTAGAGTTTCAAGATTATAAAAAGGATGATTATGTAAAGCTAATTTGTATTAATACATTAGTTAAATTAGGGAATTTTCCATCTTTAGAATGTATTCCTAACAAAGACGCTTTTTTTGATATTGATGAAATTGGCGTTGATTATGATATTAAATGCGCTATGCAGGAATCTCCATTAGGTGATCCATTTACTGA